>NZ_JBNCKT010000006.1:0-111996 GCF_049841675.1 Micromonospora sp. DT4 | reverse complement strand
TCGAACGCCAGGTCAGACACGCTCTGACCGCCCTGGGCCGGACCACCATCGCCGGTCTCTACGCCGGCCGGCCCGCCGTCCCGACCACCCGACTGATCTTCCAAGCCCTCGCCGGCATGAGACTCATCCCCACGACCAGCGGCGACCCACACACCATCCCCCAACCCACACCCCTGCAACTCGAAATCCTCGACCTGCTCGACGTCAATCCGCTGGAATGGTGCTGACGATCGCCGACGTGCGGAATGCAGGGCTAGCCCGTCGAAGCTGGTAGTGACGACGAGCTGCGCGGGGTCGCCGCCGGTCTCGGGCAGTTCGCCGGTGCGCAGCGCCAGCCTGCACACGTCTGCGAGGGCGTCATGGCGGCGCTGGCCGGCACAGCGGGTGTCATCCGGCCCGGAAGGCGCGCCAACGGGTCGATGGCGGCCCGCAGCAGCGCGGCGGCCTCCGCGTCGAGGATGCCGCTGAGCCGGAGCCGCCCGCCGGTCTGCTCAGAGATGGTGACGTGCCGGTCGCGAGCCGCCCGGGCGGCCTCGGCGTCCAGGGCCGCCGCGTCGGCGGCGTCGGCGAGGTCGGGAGCGACGTGGTCAAGGATCCGGGTGCCCATCCGCCGCAGCAGCGTCGGGTCGAACTGCCCCGCCCACTCGACGAGCACACCGACCGCCTTGTCGGCCACCTCGCCGCCCGCCGACGCGGTCACCGTGGCGGCCGTGTCGGCGATGACCCGGGCCTGCTCCACGCTGACCGTTCCGTCCGCCAGCGCCTTTCGCACGGCCGGTGGAGCCGCGTCGACCGAGGCCGCGAGCCCGACCAGCCGACGTGCGGCGGCGACGTCGAGCCGCAGCCGCTCACGCAGCCACACCGCCGTCGAGGACGCGCCCTGCGCGACCGCGGTGCCCCGACCGTCCAGCTCGCGCACGAGCGCCAACTGCGCCGCCGCCAACCGCTGCGTCAGCCGGTGGGTGGCGTCGAGCGCCGCGATCAGGTCGTGCTCGGAGAGAGCCCAGGCGGCGGTGTCGGCGCACGCCGCCACCACCCGGTCCGCCCGCGCCAACTCATCGATCACCAGCAAATTCTAGAACAGGCGTGCGACAAGAACAGGTCGCGCCGCTGGGCTGGACCTGGGGGACTCAGCCCTCGGCCAACTCCAGACGGTGCTCTCGAATCCAGGCCATCACGTCCGACCTTCGCCAGACCTTGCCCTGCACGAGATCAGCAACGGGCTCCGGAAAATTCCGGTGGCTGGTGATCACGTAAACACGCTGCTTGCCGATGCCGCCACGCATCACGCGAATCTCCGCAGCGCCCACCAGATCCAGATGGCCGACGGTAAACAGATGACCTGACTCCTTGACCCGGGTCAACTTACCGGTCACCGTCAGGGGCATGTCTACGTCGAACCGAACGCCGCCCCCGGCGGGCCACTGACCGGCTTGCATCCGGTGCACCAGCACCTACCGCGCAGGCCGACCTGGCTCTGCCGGGTGTGCGCCGCCACCTGGCCGTGCGCAAGCGCCCGCATGTTGCTGCGAGTGCAGTACGGAGCCGACCGGGTGGGACTGTCGGTCTATCGGGCGAGCCAGTTGTTCGAGGCTACGGCCGACCTGCTGAAGCTGAACCCGGACGCGGTACCCGACTCTCGAGGGTTGTTCGACAGGTCCGTGGCGTGGACGGCTCGGCCGCCCTCAGGAGAACGGACTTAGGGGGTGCGCTTGGCGCGGCTGGGCTGCACACGCTTGGGCTCACCGGGCATCTTCGGATGGTCCGGCGGGTACGGCAGGTCACCCTGCCCGGCGGCGGCGTCGCGTTCGGCCCACTCCAGCAGGGGCGTGATGTCCCACGGGGAGTCGTCGATGCCGGCGTGCGGGTCGCCGATCTCGGCCAGTCGGGCCGGGACGGTACGCAGATCGAAGTCGTCCGGGTCGACGTCCGGCAGCTCAGCCCAGGTGACCGGGGTGGAGACGGTGGCGCGCGCGTTGGCCCGCAGCGAGTACGCGCAGGCGATCGTCCGGTCCCGGGCCATCTGGTTGTAGTCGACGAAGACCCGGCTGCCGCGCTCCTCCTTCCACCAGGCGGTGGTCACCAGGTCGGGATTGCGGCGTTCGACCTCGCGGGCCAGGGCGATGGTGGCGCGACGCACCTCGGTGAACGTCCAGCGGGGTTGGATGCGCAGGTAGACGTGCACGCCGCGCCCGCCGGAGGTCTTCGGCCAGCCGGTCGCGCCCAACTCGTCGAGGAGCGCGCGGACCTGGGCGGCGGCCCGGGCCGCGTCGGCGAAGTCGGTGCCGGGCTGCGGGTCGAGGTCGATGCGCAGTTCGTCGGGGCGGTCCACGTCGGCGGCGCGCACCGGCCACGGGTGGAACACGATAGTGCCCATCTGCGCCGCCCAGGCCACGTGTGCCAGGTCGGCGGGGCACAGCTCGGCCGCGCCACGACCGCTCGGGAAGGTGATCTGGGCGGTGGTGATCCAGGCCGGTACGCCCCGGGTGGGCACCCGCTTCTGGAAGAATGCCTCGCCCTCGACGCCCTCGGGGAAGCGTTGCAGCGTGGTGGGCCGGTCCCGCAGGGCACGCATGATCCCGTCGCCGACGGCCAGGTAGTAGTGGAAGACGTCCGCCTTGGTGAACCCCCGCTCCGGGAAGATCACCCGGTCCGGGCTGCTCAGCCGTACGTTGTGCCCGGCCACCTCGACCTCGGCGACCGCTGCCTTGGTGCCACCCATCCCGCGACCTTATGCCACACCCCCGACGTTCGACGTACCGTTGACGGGTGAATCTTGATGACAACAACCTGCCCAAGACCGAGGACGAGTGGCGTGTCCGCCTGAGCCCCGAGGAGTTCCACGTCCTGCGGGAGCACGGCACCGAACGCCCGTGGGTCGGCGAGTACGTGGACACCAAGACTCAGGGGGTCTACCACTGCCGGGCCTGCGGCTTGGAACTCTTCTCCAGTGACACGAAGTTCGACTCGCACTGCGGGTGGCCGAGCTTCGACGACGCCATTCCGGGCCGGGTCAAGGAGATCGACGACCGCAGCCTCGGCATGGCCCGTACGGAGATCCGCTGTGCCCGCTGCGACAGCCACCTGGGGCACGTGTTCCACGGCGAGGGTTTCACGCCGAAGGACACCCGGCACTGCGTCAACTCGATCTCGGTCCGCTTGGAGCCGCGCTGATCCTCGCGCTCAGGGCGTACCCCTGAGCAGCTCGACCTCGGCGGTCCGGGACTGCTCGATCCGCCGGGCCAGGCCGCGGACCCGCTCGTCGCGGCCGACGCCGACCTGGGCCCGGGCCAGGTCGGCGGCGGCCCGCTGGTGATCCGTGAGGACCTCGCGTAGCACCTGGTCGACGTCGGCGTCCGGCGCGGCCCGCAGCCGGTCGGGCGCGCTGTCGTCGCCGTGCCCGGCGTGGTCGTGCCCGGCGTGGTCGTGCCCGGCGTGGTCGTCCCCGGCGTGGTCGTCCCCGGCGTGGTCGTGCCCGGCGGCGCTGGCGCCCGGCCCGGTCGTCGGCAGCCACCCGCGCATGGCCGACAGCTCGTCGGCCTCGGTCACCTCGATGGCGGCGGCCAGGGTGCGCAGCGTGTCGTCGCGCAGTCGGTCCCGGGCGAGCCGGACGATCTGCAGGGTGCGTTCGCTGTGCCCGACCATCGTGCTCAGGAACACCACGTCGATGCCGCTCAGGTCGACAGCGGTCGGCGCGGGCCCGGCCACCGCGGAATCGGCCACCACCGGGGACGCGGGGGTCGGTGGGCGCGGGGACGGCCCGGCGCAGGCGGCGAGCAGCGACGTGGCGACCAGGCACGTCAGCAGGGTTGCGCGGGGCATGCCGAGGGCTCCGATCATCCGGGACGGCGACATGGGTGCGGCCGGGGCCGCACCCGCGCGGTCAGACCTGTTGCCAGAGCGCCGGTACGTTCGGCGGCTCCCAGCCGGAGATCGCCGTGTGGGCCTGCCGGCAGCGGTACGTCAGCCCGCCGTAGGTGACCTGGTCGCCGACCTGGTACGCCCGGCCGGCCGTCCAACTGCCACCCGTCGCGGGCGGGGTCGTCGGGGCGGTGGTCGGGCTGGTGGTCGGCCGGGGCGTGGGTGAGGTGGTCGGCGTCGGGGTCGGCGTGGTCCCGCCGCCGCCGATCTGCACGTCGATGCAGGAGTAGAAGGCGTTCGCCGTGTCGGAGATGTTCCACACGGCGAGGATCTTCTGCCGCCCGGAGAAGCCGCCCAGGTTGACGGTGTGCGAGACCGTCGCGCCCGGCTGCTGCCCGTTGCCGTTGACCACGCCGACGCGGGTGCTGCCGATCCAGTACTCCCAGTTGCTGGTGGCGTGTCGGGCGGTGTTGACCCAGGTGAAGGTCAGCGAACTACCCACCGATGTGGCCGGCCAGCCCCGACTGTCATCGTTGAGGACGGCGAACTGGCTGACGCCGGCGTTGCAGCTCTTGAGGCCCTTGGGCCCTTCGACGCTCTGCGGCTCGTACTTGATCTGCCCGCAGTCGGGCACCCGGCCCTGCGCGCAGAGCGCCTGCCGGCTCGGTGGGGCGGAGACGTAGCCGTGCGCCTGGGCGGGCGCGGCGACGGTGAGGGTGGCGGCGACAGCGCCCACCGCCACCAGCGGGACGGTGATTCTTCGACGCGTGGGGGCAGCTCCTTCTGCAGGTGCGGTGAGGTGCCCCACGGTAATTTAAACTTTATTAACAGTAAAGACTGGGATCGATAAATACATCGATGGTGACGAGTTGACCTCTCAGAGTCGCAGCAGGCCACCGCCGTCGTCGATCTCGTCGGCCGACTCGTCGTCGAGCCATACACCGCCGCTGGCGAGGTAGCGGAACCGATACTCCCCCGGACCGAGCTTCACGGTCACCGTCCGGGTGCCGTCGCGGCGGGCCACCAACTCGTGCCGGCCGGGCTCCCAGTCGTTGAACGAGCCTACGACGCTCACCGGACCGGGCGGCGCGTCCCGCGGGAGACAGAAGGTCACCCGGGTCTGGCTGCCGAAGAGCTTGTTGCGTTTGATCATGGCGATCCTCCGGGGGTCACGGCGATTCACCGGGCCTAACGGTCGACACGCCGACGTCGACACGCCGCCCCCATCCCCGGCCGGCTGACGGCAATTCGTCCCCCGGCCGCCCCGCCGAGCCGAGCCGAACGCAAGGCTTGACCAGACCGTCGCCACTGACGCACCGGAAATTCATCTGGTTCCTTGCAAAAATCTTGCAAGGAACCATATGCCTGCTTACTACATCGGAGTACCCGCCTGTCCGAATCCTGGACTCCTACTGCCGATCGCCCTTAATGCAATTTTCGCGACCGGGTTCAGCTTCCTGAAACCTTATCGAGGTAAGTTGGATGAAGACTGGTTCCGTCTGTTGATCGGGGCTGGGTTCATCGCGTCTGAAACTGTGAGAGAAGACATGACTACCGATAGTGGTGGCACGGATCGTTTGCGGGCGAATACTGACCGCTATGGCCAGTACCGTGCGGACTGGGGCGGGGGTGAGCCGCCGCGAAGTCATCGCCACCGGCCTCGGCGCCGGAGTAATTTATTAGCGTTGGCCTCTATCATTGTCGCAGGACTGGTAATCGCCGCCACAACGAATTATGCAGGGCTTATTAACAGGCTGTCGCCGGGATCGTCCTGCGATAAGGGTACGAACTCCCTGCGCGTTGTCGTGGCTTCCGAGATCGTGCCTGTCGTGGCAGCGGCGGTAGGAAAGATGGGTAATCAGGGATCTGCCTGCAGCCCGGTTGATCTCATCGGGGAAGAGTCGGCGATGACGGCGCAGAAGGGCGCGCCGCGAGCGCTACAGGTGTGGATTCCGTCGTCTCGTGTCTGGCTGGACAGCGTCGACCCGGACCGGCGCGTCTACCCCGTCCACGACGACTACCTGGCGCGGTCACCTCTGGTTCTTGCTGTGCCCGCAGGTGTGGCCGGTACGAAGCGGTCCAGCTTTTCGTGGACGACGTTGTTGAGCGATGTTGCGGGAGGGTCGGTCACGCTCAGCATGGGCGACCCCTCGCGGGATACCGCCGGCCTGCTGTCGTTCATTGCGGTGCAGGCCGCCGCTGCCTCGCCCGGAACCGACGCCGGCGTGGCGCAGCTTCGGGCTCTCGCGCTACGTAGCAGGCTGCGCGACGCGGACGCCTCGGCCGGTGAGTTGCTCCGCGTGTCCGTCGAGCACCGCGACGACCCGAAGGCCCTCGCAGGCCTCGGAGTTTTCCCGGTGCTGGAGCAGCAGCTCTGGAGGCACAACGACGGCCGAGACAAGCCAGTGCAGAGCCTGTACGCCAGTGACATCGCAGTCGACGCTGACTACCCCGTGGCGATCGCACACGAGGCCAGCGCCACCGCCGTGCAGCGTCGACTGTTGAGCCAGTTCATTGGCAGTCTACGGTCGGTGGATACCAGTAACGCCCTGGTGGCCGCAGGTTTTCGCCTCGCCGGATTTGGTGGACCGTCGCCTCGGGTCGGTGTACCCAAGGGTCTGCCCTTGAAGATCGCTGACGCGACGGCGGTCGCCGACGCCAGTGTGGGTTTGAAGGCAGCCGAATGGTCCCGGTATCGTCCGGAGCGCTTTCAGGTGCTCGTGGTCATCGACCGTTCAGGCTCCATGGCCGCTCCCGTGGTCGTCGGGTCGGGTCGCATCGGGACGAAGGCGACGCTACTTCGGTCTTTCGGTGCTGTCGCCACGCAGACGTTCACTAATGACACGGAACTCGGACTGTGGTTCTTCGGCGCACCGACTGCCAAAAGCCCGCCAACCGAGGAGGTGGTTCCATTAGGGCCGGTCACCGGCACTGTCAAGGGCGAAAATCGTCGACAACTTATTGGTCGCAAGATTGCGGGATACACCCCTATTCCTGATGGCGGGACGCCACTGTACAGGGCGGTGCTCGATGCTGTTAGCTACCAGCAAACCAAGGCCAAGCCAGATCGCCGGACGATCGTCGTCGTCCTGACCGACGGCCAGGACGGTAACTCACCCTACGCTATGGACAAAGCACAATTCCTTAAACAGCTTACCCAGGCCCAAACCCCGGTGCCGGTTTTCTCGATCGGCATCGGCGAGAGCGCGGACCTGGACACATTGCGTGCGATCGCCGAGACAACCGGCGGCCGGGCCGAAGCCGCGCAGAATCCCAAAGACCTCGCCGTTGCCATGGCGCACATCTTCTTGGCGGCGGTCGCCGGAGCCAAGTAGCGGGCCCGGCTGCTGCACGAGCCACTCCCACCGCCGGTGCTTCTCGGCGGTGCGCTGCTGCTCACCGCGGTGGCCGCCACCTATCTCGCACCGACCCGCGAGGACGCCGCGTGAGCCGGCCCGACCTAGGATCGGCGGGTGCCCCAGCAGACCACCGACGTCCGGACGGCCTCCTTCGCCGAGCTGGACGCCCGTACCTTCCACGACCTGCTCAAGCTGCGCGTCGACGTGTTCGTGGTGGAGCAGAACTGCCCGTACCCCGAACTCGACGGGCGTGACGTCGAGCCGGACACCCGACATGTCTGGTTGACCGACGGCGGCGCGCCGCTGGCGTACCTGCGGATCCTCACCGACCCGGGCGGCGTCGCCCGGATCGGTCGTGTGGTGGTGGCCCCGAGCGCGCGCGGCGGCGGGCACGCCGGCCGGTTGATGACGGCGGCGCTCGACCTGATCGGCGACCGGCCGGCCGTGCTGGACGCCCAGTCGCACCTGGTCGCGTTCTACGCGCGGCACGGCTTCACGGTCAGCGGCCCGGAGTACGTCGAGGACGGCATCCCGCACACCCCCATGTGCCGCAACGCACGGTCCGCGCCGGCGGCGTCAGCCATTGACGCCTGACGATCGAACTGGCATCGTGCCGCCGCACCCGGGCGGGGGCGCGGCGCCGGCCGGCCGGCCGGTGTCAGACCAGGCAGTTGACGATCTCGGCGACCGAGCGGCGGCGACCCGTGTAGAACGGGACCTCCTCGCGGACGTGCCGGCGCGCCCCGGAGGCGCGCAGGTCACGCATCAGGTCGACGATCCGGTGCAGCTCGTCGGCCTCGAACGCGAGCATCCACTCGTAGTCGCCCAACGCGAACGACGCGACCGTGTTGGCCCGTACGTCCGGGTAGCCGCGCGCCATCTTCCCGTGCTCGGCCAGCAGCTCACGCCGCTCGGCGTCCGGCAACAGGTACCACTCGTACGAGCGCACGAACGGGTAGACGCACAGGTAGGGGCGGGCCTCCTCACCGGCCAGGAACGCCGGGATGTGACTCTTGTTGAACTCCGCCGGCCGGTGCAGCGCCATCTGCGACCAGACCGGGGTCAGCGCCCGGCCCAGCGTGGTGCGCCGGAACCGCAGGTACGCGTCCTGGAGCGCGTCGCTCGACGGGGAGTGCCACCAGATCATCACGTCCGCGTCGGCGCGCAACCCGGACACGTCGTACACGCCCCGGATCACCACGTCCTTGCCGGCCAGCTCGTCGAAGAGGGCCTCGACCTCGCCGGTGACGTTGTCCCGCAGCGACGGCAGCGGTGCGCTCGCCCGGAACACCGACCACATCGTGTAGCGGATGCTGTCGTTCAGCTCCCGCAGCCGGGCCGCGTTGGTCTGCTCGGTCATCTCGCCGGTCCTCCCAGTGCTGTGATGATCTCGTCGGCCGCCGTCTCGCCGGAGCGGACGCAGACCGGTATGCCGACACCGTCGTAGCCGGCGCCGGCCAGGACCAGGGTGGGGTGCGCGGCCCGCAGCGCCGTCCGTGCGGCGGCGACCCGGTCGGCGTGCCCCGGGGCGTACTGGGGCAGCGCGCCGCCCCACCGCTGCACGTGCCCGTCGACCGGGGCGGGCAGCGGGGTGCCGAGCACCGCCGACAGCTCCCGGTGCACGGTCGCGGCCAGGTCGGCGTCCGGGCGCTGGAGCTGCGCCTCCTCGCCGTAGCGGCCCACCGAGGCGCGCACGAGCGCCAGCCCGTCCGGCCGCCGCAGGTGCCCCCACTTCGTGGTGAAGAACGTCGCCGCCTTGATCAGCAGCCCCTCGGTGCCCGGCACCAGAAAGCCGGACAGCTCGGGCAGCGGCGGCTGCGGCAACGCCAGGGTGACCAGCGCGACGCTCGCGTAGTCCAATTCGCCGACGGCCGAGGCGGCCTCCGGGGCCGGACCGGTGAGCAGGCGGGCCGCCGGTCGGGCCGGCACCGCCAGCACCACGGCGTCCACGTCGATGCTCTCAGGGTCACGCGTCGGACCGACCGTGAGCCGCCACCCGGTGCCGGTGGGCGTGAGGTCACGCACCGCCGCGTCCCGTCGTACCGTCGCGCCGCTGGCCGTCACCGCCGCCTCGACCAGGGTGCCCAGCCCGCCGGCCAGGGTGCCGAAGACCGGGGCATCGGGCGCGCGGGGGGCGGCGGCCTGCGCGGCCCTGACCGCGCCGACCAGGGTGTGCTCCACCCGGGCGGCACGGGCCAGCGCCGGCATGGTCGTGACCAGGGACAGGTCGTCGGCGCGGCCCGCGTACACGCCGCCCAGCATCGGGTCGACCAGCCGGTCGACCACCTCGTCCCCGAAACGGGACCGGACCAGCGCGCCCACCGAGACGTCCGCGTCGGGTCCGACGAGCGGCCGACCGCCGTCGAGGTCGGCGTCCGCCGCCGGGCGCGCGACCATCGCCACCCGCTCCAGATCCCCGGGTACGCCCACCAACGTCCCGCCCGGGATGGGGCGCAGCCCCCCGTCGACGACCAGCGCGGCCTGCCCGACGGTGGGGTGGACGATCTTCTCGGCCAGCCCGAGCCTGCGGGCCAGCACCACCGCCGCGCTCTCGGCCCCGGTGGGGTCCCGCATCAGGAACGACTCGGCGCCGAACTCCACCGGTCCGCCGGCCAACGTCCCGGTGCGCAGCTTCCCGCCCAGCGCGCCGGACTGCTCGTACACCGTGATCTCGGTGCCCTCCGGCGCGCGGTCGCGCAAGCGGACCGCGGCGGCCAACCCGGCGATCCCGCCGCCGACCACCGCCACCCGCCAGGGCTGCCGCATCGCCGTGTCAGCCCTGGTCGGCCCGGCGGCTGGACACCTCGTGCACCAGCGCGACCACCCGGGTCAGCACATCCGGGTCGGTCTCCGGCAGCACACCGTGGCCGAGGTTGAACACGTGTCCGGGGGCCGCCCGGCCCTGCTCCAGGATGCGGCGCACCTCGGCCTCCACCACGGGCCACGGCGCGAGCAGGAGACACGGGTCCAGGTTGCCCTGCACCGCCCTGTCCGACCCGATCCGGCCGGTGGCCACGTCCAGCGGCGTACGCCAGTCGACGCCGACCACGTCCGCGCCGGCCTCGCCCATCGCGCCCAGCAGCTCGGCGGTGCCCACCCCGAAGTGGATGCGCGGCACACCGGCGTGCGCCAGCCCGCTCAGCACGGCCGTCGAGTGCGGCAGCACGTAGCGGCGGTAGTCGGCCTCGGAGAGCGCGCCGGCCCACGAGTCGAAGAGCTGGACGGCGGAGACACCGGCGGCGATCTGCACCCGCAGGAAGGCCAGCGTCACGTCGGCCAGCCGGGCGCAGAGCGCGTGCCACAACTCGGGATCGCCGTACATCAGGGCCTTGGTCTTGGCGTGGGTCCGCGACGGACCGCCCTCGACGAGGTAGCTGGCCAGCGTGAACGGCGCGCCGGCGAAGCCGATCAGCGGGGTGTCGCCCAGCTCGACCACGAGCTGGCGGACGGCCTCGTCCACGTACGGGACGTCGTCGCGGGTGATCGGGCGGATCCGGTCGACGTCGGCGGCGGTACGGATCGACTCGGCGACCACCGGGCCGGTGCCCGGCACGATGTCCAGGTCGATCCCGGCCGCGGCGACGGGCACCACGATGTCGCTGAACAGGATGGCCGCGTCCACCCCGTGCCGGCGCACCGGTTGGAGGGTGATCTCGGTGACCAGCTCCGGGCGGCGGCAGGACTCCAGCATCGGCACGTTGGCCCGGATCTCCCGGTACTCCGGGAGGGAGCGGCCCGCCTGGCGCATGAACCAGACCGGGGTGTGCGGGACGGGCCGACGCCGACAGGCCCGGATGAAGGGCGAGTCGGCCGGCCCGCCGGGGCGCGGGTGTCCGTCTCGGGCGGCAGTGCCCGTGGTATCCGTGGTCATCGCCGCAATCGTGCCACGCCGCCCGCCTCGGACCGGGTGGGGGTGAGAGGAAGGGCACGTTCCACACTCGGGCGCCCCGTCGCGAGTGTCGGCGCGCCGTCGAAGCGGGCGACCCCACGGCGGCATAGGCTGCCGACATGGCCCCCCCGATCGCGCTCCCGGAGACCTTCGCCCGCGCGGTCGCCGGGCTGCGGTCGTCGGCGCCCCGGCCGGAGATCACGCTGGAGGAGGTCGGCGCGCCCCAACGGCTCGCGCCGTTCACGTTCGCGCTCTCCGCGACGGTGCTGCGCGACGGCGACGAGGTGGCCACCGGCCGGCTGATCCTGCTGCACGACCCGGCCGGACACGAGGCGTGGCAGGGCACGCTACGACTGGTCACCTACGTGACGGCCGAGTTGGAGGTCGACCTCGCCGCCGACCCGCTGCTACCCGGGGTCGGCTGGACATGGCTGACCGACGCCCTCGACACCCAGGACGCCCGTCACCGCGCGATCGGCGGGACGGTCACCCAGACCATGTCGACCCGGTTCGGTGACCTCGCGGGCCCGCCCACAGCCGGCGACATCGAGATCCGCGCCTCCTGGACACCCGTCGACGACAACCTTGCCCCCCACCTGCTCGGGTGGTGCACCCTGCTCGCCTCGACCGCCGGCCTGCCCCCACCCGGGGTCACCGCTCTCTCCGACCGCCGCCCCGCCGCCACCGCCTGAACACTGTGGTGACGGCGGGCGGCGCGGCGGATCAGAGGTAGTTCTCCGCCTCGTCGCAGACCTTGTCGAGGCCCTTCATCGCCGCGTCGTACTTGCTCTTGTTGCCGGCCGCCGCCGCGCCCAGCGCCGTGGTCAGCTTGTCCAGGCAGCTGGCGATGACCTTCTTCTGCCGGGTCTGCTCGTCACGGTCGTTCCGGGTGCCGGTCAGATCCTGCTCGGTGTTGTCGAGCTTGTCCTGCATGACCTGCAGCTCGGTCTTGAGCTTGCCGATCTCACTGGTGTTGGCCGCGATGGTGCCGTCACGCTCGCTGACCTGGGCGGTGAGACGCTTCTCGGTCCGGTTCAGCTCGTTGTTCTTGGTCACGAACAGCCCGGTCATCACCCCGCTGACGACGAACAGCAGAGCGGCCACCAGAGCCAGCACCAGCACCGCGCGACCGCGCCGAGGAGCCGGCGCGGCACCGTACGGCGTCATACCGGGCGGGCCCGACATCGGCTGCCCGTAGGCCGGACCGGAGACCGGCGGCGCCGACATCGGCTGCCCGTAGGCCGGACCGGAGACCGGCGGCGCCGACATCGGCTGGCCGTACGGCGGGGCGCTGGCCGGGTAGGCCGACGTCTGCGGGGCACCGTACTGCGGGGCGGCCTGGCCGGGCGCGTACTGCTGCGGCGGCGCGGGCTGGGCCGGCATGGGTTGGGCTGGCGCGGGCTGGCCTGGCGCGGGCTGGCCTGGCGTGGGCTGGCCTGGCGTGGGCTGCTGGCCCGGCGCGTACTGCTGCGGCGTCGGCTGCCCGGCCGGGTACGGCACGGTCGGGTCGGTGCCCGGCGCGGACGGCAGCGTCGCGTGCGGCACCGTCGCGTCGGCCTCGGGCGAGACGGGCGGCGTCGGGGTGGCGGCCGGAAGGCCCTCCGGACCGGTCGGTGGCTGGGACATGTTCTTCCTCCAGATGAGCAGGTCCTCCGCCGGTGGGCGCGACGGACCGGATGCAGCGGCAGGTTCGTCCGGGGCCGAGGACCCGGAGACCTCGGGCACGGCCGGAAGGCCATGGGTGGCGCGAGCGGCCGGAGCCGCGGGTCAGCAGATCTTGAAACCGTCGCAGGCGACCTTGATCGGTACGGCCAGACCGATGCCCTCGGCGTCGCGCGCCTTGGCGGTGGCGATGCCGACCACCTGCTTGCTGCCGTTGATCACCGGGCCGCCGGAGTTGCCGGGGTTGATCGGCGCGTCGAACTGGATGGCCGGTCCGGAGCCACCCTGCGCGGCGCGCAACGCGCTCACCACACCCGTGGTGACGCTGTCTTCCAGGCCGAGCGGAGCACCGACGACGACGATCTGCTGGCCGGACTTCACGGCGGTGGGCGCGGTGACCAGGCCGGTGAACTTGCCGGTGGTACGCAGGTGCGCCACGTCGTTGGTCTTGTCGACCTTGACGATGGTGGCCGGGAAACGCTGGTCCGTGCGTTCCAGGAAGACCTCGCGTCCACCGGCCTCCCACACCGACTCGACCACGTGGAAGTTGGTGAACAAATTGGTGCCGCCGCCGGCCGCCGGCTTGCCCACCGCGAACGCGCTGCCGGTGAACTGGCCGGCCCGTACCCGGAACACGCTGGGCAGCACGGCGCTCGCCACCGCCTCCGGGTTGAACGCGGCCCCGGCCTGCTTCTCCAGGGCGTCCGCGCGCTTCTCCAGGCCGTCGAGACGAGCACCGTCGCCGTCCTGGGCCTGCGCCAACCGGCGGTCGGTGGCGGCGAGCCGGTCGCCGAGCCGGTCCAGCTGGTACGCCTGGAAGCCGGCCACGGCGGCCAGCGCGACGACGAGCAGGGCGGCGAGCACGACCGGCCAGCGGCGTCGGGTGGGTCGGACGGGCGGTGGGGTGACGCCCGGCCAGGTGGGCTGGCCGGCGGAGAACGGTGGTGCGCTGGCCAGGTCCCCCGCGGGCGGGTAGCCGCCGCCGTGCGACGCGGGGGCTGCCGGGGCGTACGGCGCGGCGCCGTAGGGCCCCGCCGGGTAGCCGGGGGCCATCCCCTGTCCCGCGGGCGCGGCGGGCGGGCCGGCCGGGGTGGGGCCCTGGCTCCACTGCCCGCTGTTGGGCGGCGCCGACCATCCGGTGCGGGGCGCCGGAACAGCCGTGGGCGGCTCGGTGCCGCCCGGCGTGCCGGACCAGGTGGCGCCGACCTGTGGATGCGGTTCGATGCGCGGGGGCAGGGGGCCGGGCCGTCCGCCGGACGAACCGCTCACACCGTCCGGCTCGGCACCGCCCATCGGTCGCCCGTCGCCCGCACCGAAGCCAGCCGTCATGATCGTCGTGCCCTTCCCCGTGGTCTCCCCGTGCGGCCGTCGTTCCGGAAGTCACACGATCGGGGCCGACGGCTCGATGGACCGTACCTGCGCGAACGGGCTTTGTCTGCCCCGATGTCCGGCATCCGAAAGAACACCTTGCGGACACCCGGCCGACACACGCCGGACCGGCTGCGCACGCCGGATCGGCGCGCGCACTAGGGTTGGCAGGTGACCGACGAACCACCCCTGCGCCGTCGGCCCGCCGCAGAACCTCCGGGACACGCACCCCAGCACCCGCTGTCGGCCCAGCCGCAGCCGGCGGGCGAGGGGCCCGACCCGACCGACGGTGGGCCCGTTCCGCTGACCGCCCCGCGTGACGGCACCCCCGAACCGGTGGCCACCCGGGCCGAGCTCGCCGAGGTCGTGGCCCGGTTCGCGGCGGGCACCGGCCCGGTGGCCCTGGACGCCGAGCGCGCCTCGGGCTACCGCTACAGCCAGCGCGCGTACCTCGTACAGCTACGCCGTGCCGGCGCCGGCACGGCGCTGATCGACCCACTGCCGCTGCCCGACCTCAGCGCGCTCGACGCGGTGATCGGCGACGCCGAGTGGGTGCTCCACGCCGCCAGCCAGGACCTGCCGTGCCTCGCCGAGGTGGGGCTGCGCCCACGCCGGCTGTTCGACACGGAACTGGCCGCTCGGTTGGCCGGGTTCGAGCGGGTCGGCTTGGCCGCGCTGACCGAGCAGCTACTCGGTTTCACCCTGGAGAAGCACCACTCGGCGGCGGACTGGTCGAGTCGTCCGCTGCCCGAGTCGTGGCTGACCTACGCCGCGCTCGACGTGGAGATGCTCACCGACCTGCGCGACGCGCTCGACGCCGAACTGACACGGCAGGGCAAGTCGGCCTGGGCCGCCGAGGAGTTCGCCGCCCTGGTCCGTACCGGCGCCCGGCCGCCCCGGGTACGCGCGGAGCCCTGGCGGCGTACGTCCGGCATCCACCGCGTACGCGGGGCGCGGGCCCAGGCCCGGGTCCGCTCGCTGTGGTACGCCCGCGACCAGATCGCCGCCCGGCGGGACGCCGCTCCCGGTCGGGTGCTGCCCGACTCGGCCATCGTCGCCGCGGCCGAGCTGGACCCGAAGGACGAGAAGACGCTGCTGACGCTGCCCGGTTTCGGTGGCCGCTCGGTCCGTCGACTGGCCCGCACCTGGCTGGCCGCGCTCGACGACGCCCGGGAACTGGCGGACGACGCGCTTCCGGTCACCCCGGCGGTGGAGGGTCCACCCCCACCGCACCGGTGGGCCGAGCGGGACCCGGTGGCGGCCGGTCGCCTGGCCCGTTGCCGGGAGGCGGTGGTCCGCATCGCGGGCGAGCACAACCTGCCCCCGGAAAACCTGATCACCCCGGATTCGGTACGTCGCCTGGCGTGGAGCCCGCCGGATGAGATCACCGAGGCCGCGGTGGCGGAAGCCCTGCGCGGCTTCAACGCCCGCGAGTGGCAGATCGGCCTGTTGAACCCGCACCTGACAGAGGCCCTGTCCCCCAACCCCATCCCCTAACACCCACCCACCCACCCACCCCACTGCCCGCCCCGCCCGCGCCCGCCACGCCCGCCCACGCCCGCCCGCCCCGCCCGCCCTCGTTGATCATGAAGTTATTGCCGCCGGCGTCGGCGTGTCCCGACAACAACTTCATGATCAACGGGCGTGGGGCCGGGGTGGGTCCCGGGCCGGGAGTGGGGCGTGGGCGGGGTTTCGGGGTGGGTGTTGTGGGGTGGGCCACAGCGGGGCGGTGGGGACGGAGTTGGTTACTGGCGAGTAGCATTCCGGGTGACGTGCCCCGCCCGGCCGAGACCCTCATTCGGTCCGGTGCGCCGCCCAGCGGCGCGGAGGCCGAATGATGGTCGAGAAGGAGGCTCAAGTGCCCCGTGAAGTTCGGGATGTCGTCTTCGTTGACGGCGTCCGTACCCCATTCGGCAAAGCGGGTGGCATGTACGCCAACACCCGCGCCGACGACCTGGTGATCCGCTGTATCCGTGAGCTGCTGCGCCGCAACCCGCAGCTACCGCCGGAGCGGGTCGAGGAGGTCGCCGTCGCGGCCACCACCCAGATCGGGGACCAGGGCCTGACCATCGGCCGTACCGCCGCCCTGCTGGCCGGTCTACCCAAGACCGTGCCCGGCTTCGCCATCGACCGGATGTGCGCCGGCGCGATGACCGCGGTCACCACCGTGGCCAGCGGCATCGCCATGGGCGCGTACGACGTCGCGATCGCCGGCGGCGTCGAGCACATGGGCCACCACCCGATGGGTGAGGGCGTGGACCCCAACCCGCGCATCATCGCGGAGAAGCTGGTCGACCCGTCCGCCCTGGTCATGGGCGCGACTGCGGAGAACCTGCACGACCTGGTCCCGCACATCACCAAGGAGCGCACCGACGCGTTCGCGCTCGCCTCGCAGCAGAAGACCGCCAAGGCGTACGCCAACGGCAAGCTCCAGGACGACCTGGTACCGATGTCGGTCCGCGACGCCGAGGGCGCCTGGGGTCTGGCCACGGTGGACGAGGCGCCCCGGGACACCTCGCTGGAGAAGCTCGCCACCCTGAAGACCCCGTTCCGCCCGCACGGCAAGGTCACCGCGGGCAACGCGGCCGGCCTGAACGACGGCGCGACGGCCAGCCTGCTCGCCGACGAGGCGACCGCCCGCGAACTGGGTCTGCCGGTCGCGATGCGGCTGGTGTCGTTCGGTTTCGTCGGGGTGGAGCCCGAGGTGATGGGCATCGGGCCGATCCCGTCGACGGAGAAGGCCCTGCGCCTGGCCGGGCTCAGCATCGACGACATCGGCCTGTTCGAGCTGAACGAGGCGTTCGCCGTGCAGGTGCTCGCCTTCCTCGACCACTTCGGCATCGCCGACGACGACCCACGGGTCAACCCCTGGGGCGGCGCGATCGCCATCGGCCACCCGCTGGCCTCCTCCGGCGTACGGCTGATGACGCAGCTCGCCCGCCAGTTCGCCGAGCACCCCGAGGTCCGCTACGGCGTCACCGCGATGTGCATCGGCATCGGCATGGGCGGCACGGTCATCTGGGAGAACCCGCACTGGACGGAGGGCGACAAGTGAGTGCATTGACCGCGCCGAGCGAGGTCGTCACGAAGGCGCTGCTGCGCCAGGTGAACGTGCCGGGGCTGGACCGACCCGCCGCCCTGATCACGTTGGACAACGGCCTCGACCACACCAAGCCGAACACCTTCGGCCCGGGTGGGCTGGCCAGCCTGGACAAGGCGATCACCGCCGCGCTCGCCGCCGACCCAGCGTTCATCGCGGTCACCGGCAAGCCGTACATCTTCTGCGTGGGCGCGGACATCGTCGGCCTGCCGCAGCTCGCCGACCGCGCGCAGGCGCTGGAGATCGGCCGGCTCGGTCACCGGGTCTTCGCCCGGCTCAAGGACAGCACGGTGCCGACGTTCGCGTTCGTCAACGGCGCGGCGATGGGCGGCGGCCTGGAGTTGGCGCTGCACTGCCACTACCGGACCCTCTCCGGTGGCGCGGCGACGCTCGCCCTGCCCGAGGTGTCCCTCGGCCTGGTGCCCGGCTGGGGCGGCACCCAACTGCTGCCGAACCTGATCGGCATCCCCGCCGCCACCCAGGTCATCATCCAGAACCCGCTCATGCAGAACAAGATGCTCAAGCCGAAGCAGGCCGCCGAGCTGGGCATCGCGGACGTCCTGCTGGAACCGGCCGACTTCCTGGAACGCTCGCTCGAGTGGGCCGCCGGTGTGGTGCGTGGTCAGGTGACGGTGACCCGACCCGAGGTCGACAAGGACATGTGGGCGGGCGTGCTCTACTTCGCCCGGGAGACGCTGAACCAGCGGCTGCACGGCGCGGTCCCGGCCGCGTACAAGGCGCTCGACCTGTTGGAGACGGCGAAGGACGCCGACTTCGCGGCCGGCACCGCCGCCGAGGACGAGGCCCTGGCGGACCTGGTCTTCTCCGAGGAGCTGCGCAGCGGCCTGTACGCGTTCGACCTGGTGCAGCGGCGGGCCAAGCGGCCGGCCGGCGCACCGGACAAGGGCCTGGCCCGCACGATCACCAAGGTCGGCATCGTCGGCGCCGGCCTGATGGCCAGCCAGTTGGCGCTGCTGTTCGCCCGCCGTCTCCAGGTGCCGGTCGTCATGACCGACCTGGACCAGGCCCGGGTGGACAAGGGCGTCGGCTACGTGCACACCCAGATCGAGAAGGCCGTCACCAAGGGCCGGATGGACAAGCGCACCGCCGCCAAGCTGTACGGCCTGGTCTCGGGTACGGTCGACAAGAGCGCCTTCGCGGACGCCGACTTCGTCATCGAGGCGGTCTTCGAGGACCTGGGCGTCAAGAAGCAGGTCTGGGCCGAGCTGGAAAAGATCGTCTCGAAGGAGGCGGTGCTCGCCACCAACACCAGCTCGCTGTCGATCACCGAGATGGCCGCGGAGCTGGAGCACCCGGAGCGGGTGGTCGGGTTCCACTTCTTCAACCCGGTGGCCGTGCTGCCGCTGCTGGAGATCGTCCGAGGCGAACGCACCGACGCCGCCACCCTGGCGACCGCGTTCGCGGTGGGCAAGCAGCTCAAGAAGTCGAGCGTGCTGGTCAAGGACGCCCCGGCGTTCGTGGTGAACCGCCTGCTCACCCGCTTCCTGGGCACCGTCTTCGCGGCCGTCGACGCCGGCACCCCGCTGGACGTCGCGGACAGCGCCCTGGACCCGCTGGGCCTGCCGATGCGACCGCTCGCCCTGCTCCAGCTCGTCGGGCCGGCCGTGGCGTACCACGTGGGCGGCACCCTGCACACCGCGTACCCGGACCGGTTCGGCGTCAGCGAGAACCTCAAGCGGATCGCCGACTCGGGTCAGCCGATCGTGGTCGACGACCAGGTCAACGCCGAGGTCGCGAAGCTGCTGGTGGTGGGCGACCAGCCGCTGACCGCCGAGCAGGTACGGCAGAACGCCCTCGACGCGCTCGCGCAGGAGATCCGGCTGATGCTGGACGAGGGCGTGGTCGCCGAGGCGCAGGACATCGACCTGTGCATGATCCTGGGCGCCGGCTGGCCGTTCCACCTGGGCGGCGTCACGCCGTACCTGGACCGCACCGGCACCTCCGAGCGGGTCACCGGTCGGAGGTTCCTGCCGCGCGGGGCGGCGAGCCTGCCCGCCTGACCGTTCAGCTCCACCGTCGCGGTGGCCGGATCGTCTCTCATGGACCGGTCCGGCCACCGCGATCGTCTTCCCACGCGGCCGCGATCGGCTTCACCCGGGCGACGGGCAACTTCGAGGCGGTCGACGGCGATGGGGTGATCGCCGAGGCGATGGACGGCGCGGACACCGCCAACCGCGCCGACCGCGCCGACCTCCCGACCGCGCCAACCGCGCCGACCGCGCCGACCGCTCAACTGGCAGCGGACAGCGGGCCGGTCACCGCCGGGGCGTCCGCGGTCGGCAGGGTGACGGTCACCTCCAGGCCACCACCGGGCTGGGCGACCACCCGAACCGTGCCGCCGTGCGCCTGACAGACCGCGCGGACGATGGACAGCCCCAGGCCGGAGCCGCGCGCCCCGGTACGTTCCCGGCCGCCGCGCCGGAACGGCTCGAACAGTCCCGGCACGTCGGCCTGGTCCACCTCGAAACCGGTGTTGCCCACCACCAGCCACGAGCGGTCGCCGTCGGTGCCGGTACGCACCCAGAGCCGCCCGTGCAGGTGGTTGTAGCGGACGGCGTTCTCGATCAGGTTGCCGGCCAGCCGGTCGAGCAGCCCCGGATCGCCGACCACCGGCGCGGACTCCAGCGACGTCTGTACGTGCAGGCCGATCCGCTCCACCTCGCGGCGCATCGCCGACAGCGCGTTCGCGGTGCCCGTCGCGAGGTCACACTCGGTACGCCGGCCCAGCCGCCGTCCGGTCTGCGCCTCGCTGCGGGCCAGCACGAGCAGCGCGTCGACCAGGCCGTTCGCCCGCTCCGAGGCGTCGCGGACCACCGTGGCCATCCGGCGGTACTCGGCGGCGTCCGCGTCGTCGTCGCTGAGCGTCACGTCGATCTCGGTCCGCATGACGGCGAGTGGGGTCCGCAGCTCGTGCGAGGCGTTCGCCACGAACCGCTTCTGCGCCTCGAACGCGGACGCGATCCGGTCCAGCATCGCGTCGAACGTCTTCGCCAGCTCGGCCACCTCGTCGTCCGCGCCCGAGTAGCCGATGCGCTGGTCCAGCGTCGCCTCGCCGAGCCGCTGTGCGGTCGCGGTGACCTGGTGCAGGGGCCGCAGCGCCCGCCCGGCCACCGCGTACGCGCCGGCGACCCCGACCACGCTGATCGCCAACAGCGCCACGAGGCCCTTGGCCAGCAACTCCCCGGAGGCGGCGTCGACCAGTTGGCGTTGCCACTGGGCGGCGTCCATCTCGCCGCCGTCGGAGAGCACCACTGTCGTGCCGGGGAGCAGCTCATCGGTGGGCCGCAGCGCGTCGCGGACCAGCAGCCAGGCCAGGAACACCAGGATCGCGCCCGCGCCGACCAGCAGCACCCCGTTGAGCAGGGTCAACCGCAACCGCAGGGTGGGCCGCAACCAGCCCCTCACGGCTGGACCTCGGCCGTG
This sequence comes from Micromonospora sp. DT4, assembly GCF_049841675.1. Lineage (NCBI taxonomy): Bacteria > Bacillati > Actinomycetota > Actinomycetes > Micromonosporales > Micromonosporaceae > Micromonospora > Micromonospora sp. DT4. The sequence continues at coordinate 91,313 of NZ_JBNCKT010000006.1, read as the reverse complement.
CGGTAACCCGCGCCCACCACCGTCTCGATCAATGGTGGATCGCCGAGCTTCTTTCGCAACGTCATGACGGTCACCCGGACGATCGTGGTGAACGGGTCGGTGTTGGCGTCCCAGACCCGTTCCAACAGCTCCTCGCTGGACACCACCGCGCCCCGGGCCTTGAGCAGCTCGCTGAGCACCCCGAACTCCTTGTTCGTCAGGTCCATCGGCACACCGGCGCGGGTGGCGACCCGCCGTCCCGGGTCCAGCACCAGGTCGGCCAGTTCGAGCACCGGCGGCGCGGCCGGGGTGGCCCGCCGGCCCAGCGCCTGCACCCGGGCGACCAGCTCATCGAACGCGAACGGCTTGGGCAGGTAGTCGTCCGCGCCGAGTTGCAGCCCCTCCACCCGGTCGGCCACGGTGCCGCTCGCGGTCAGCATCAGCACCCGGGTCAGCGCCCCGGACGCGGCGAGGTCGGCGCAGATCTGGTCGCCGTGCACACCGGGTAGGTCACGGTCGAGCACCACCACGTCGTACCGGGTGACGAATGCCGCCTCGTGGCCGGCGTCACCGTCGTACGCCACGTCGACCGCCATGCCCCGCTTGCGCAACCCGCGCGCGATCGCGTCGGCGAGGTTGCGTTCGTCCTCCACCACCAGTACCCGCATGCCGGCCTCCTCGCTGCTGACCACCGACAACCTAGCGCCGGCCGGCAACCATCCTCCCTCGCCGACCGCCGGGACCCGCCGACGGTCAGCGGGGCAACCGCCACACCCCGAACGCGGCGTCCTGACGGCGACAGAGCAGCATCGCCGGTGCGGCCCGACCGGGCGGTCCGGCAAACCGGCCGTGGCCGTACCGGCCCGGCAAAAGCGACGCGTCCTCGCCTGTACGATGGCGCGTCGTGGCTGTGCCGGTGGTAGACCCTTCGCTGAATCCCGTGACCGACGCCGAGCCGGCCGAGGTCGAGCCGACACGGCGGCCTCGACGCCGTCCGGCCCGAGCCGACCTGTTGGCCCTCGGAGCCTATGTGGTGCTGGGCGTCTTCGTCTGCCTCAACTACTGGGGGGACGTGACCGGTCGGGTCTCGTCGCACCTGCCCACCGACCACAGTTGGTTCGAGTGGCTGTTCGCGCACGGCGCGTACTCGGTGCGGCACCTGGAGAACCCGCTGTTCACCGCCCGGCAGAACGCCCCGGACGGGGTGAACATGATGGCCAACACCTCACTGCTCGGGGTGACCCTGCCGCTGGCACCGCTGACCATGCTGCTCGGCCCTCAGGTGATGTACGCGCTCTACCTGGGCGGGGCGCTGGCCGCCACCGCCGGTACCGGGTACTGGATGCTCTCACGGCACCTGGTGCGCTCGCGGGCGGCGGCCTTCGTCGGCGGGGCCTTCCTCGGCTTCGCGCCGGGCATCATCCACCACGCCAACGGTCAGCCCAACTTCGTCTCCAACTTCCTGCTCCCGTTGATCGTGGTGCGGGTGCTGCGGCTCGGTGAGCCGGGCCGGTGGCGGCGCAACGGGCTGGTGCTCGGCGCGCTGGTGACGTACCAGATCTTCATCAACGAGGAGATGCTGCTGCTCACCGCGCTGGCCTGCCTCGTCGTCGTGCTGGCGTACGCGGTGCAGCGGCCACGGGCCACCCGCGCCATGGCCGGGACGTTCCTGGCCGGGATGGGTGTGGCCGGCGGGCTCGCCCTGGTGCTCACCGCGTACCCGATCTGGTTCCAGTTCGACGGCCCCCAGTCCTACCGGGGCCTACAGGGTGGCGTCTTCCACAACTGGGGCGAGGACCTGGTCGCCTTCGTCACCTTCGCCCGGGACACCTGGGCGGGTGACCCGGAGGTCGAGAAGACGATCGGGCTGACCGAGCAGAACACCTGGTTCGGCTGGCCGCTGGTCTTGCTCTCGCTGGTGGCTCTGGCGCTGCTCGTACGCCGCTCGCTGGCTGCCCGGGTCGTCGCGGTGCTCGTCGTGGTGTTCACCGTGGCCGCGATCGGGCCGTGGGTGCGCTTCGACGGGGTGGAGACTCACGTCCCCGGCCCGTGGTCGTACGTGTCGGACGATCTGCCGCTGGTCGAGATGATGATGCCAACCCGTCTGGCGCTGGTGGTCGCCGCCGCGGTGGGCGTACTACTGGCGCTCTTCTGCGAGGCGGCGTCCCGCCAGGGCCGCGCGGGCCTCGCGCCGGCCCCGCGCGCCGGGGAGCCGGCCGCCGCCGCGCCGGTCGCGCCGCGCCGACGGTGGCTACGTCCCCTGGGGTACGCGGCGGTCGCCCTCGCCCTGCTGCCGCTGTTCCCCCGGCCGCTACCCGCGCAGCAGATCGCCCCGCCGCCGCACTTCATCACCGCAGGCGGCTGGCGGCCGTACGTGCCGGCGGGACGGACCCTCGTGCCGGTACCGATCCCGAGCAACGTGCACGGTCTGCCGACGCTGCGCTGGAGTGCCCTCACCAAGCAGGAGTTCCCCATTCCGGGCGGCTACTTCATCGGCCCGAACGAGTTGGGCGAGGGCGTCTTCGGCGCACCGAACCGGCCCACCAGCAGCCTCGTCTACTCCACGATGGACGCCGGTGTCGTGCCCGCGCTCACCGACGAGAACCGGCGGCAGGCCGTCGAGGATCTGCGGTTCTGGCGGGCGTCGGTGGTGGTGCTCGGAGCGCACCCGCGCGAGGCGGTGCTCCGCGAGCTGGTCACCGCGCTGCTCGGGCAGCCGCAGCGGGTCGACGACGTCTGGGTCTGGGACGTCCGCGCCCTGGTGGGCTGATCAGCCCACCAGCGGCCGGACGTCCCACATCCACCCACCGTCGACCGGGCGGCCCGCGCCGAGCAGGCCGTCGACGGTCCGCCGGACGGCGTCGGCATTCGGCAGCCAGCCGAGCACCACGACCGCCGCTCGCCAGTGCCGCAGATCCTCGACGGCCTGGCGGCGGTCGGCCTCGCCGAGCACCGGCGTCACGCCCGTCTCGACGGCCCTGCGCAGCAGCACGGCGGTGGGCCGGTCCGGGGCACCCCAGCGGGCCGCCGGGTCGTCCGGCCCGCTGGGGCCGATGAAGTACCCACCCGGGGCGTCGAACGACAGCCCGGTACGCGCCGACCAGAGCATGACCGGGCTCAGCGCGGCACCGGTAACCGGAGGCACCGCCACCACGGTCCGCCCGGCGGGCACCAGCGGCCGCCACCCACCCGCGTTGACGAAGCCCGGCACCGGCGCAACCGGAACCACACGGATCGGTGTCGGCGTCAGGGGCAGCAGCGCGGCAGCCACTGCTCCGGCCCACAGCAGTCGTACCGGCAGCCCCGGTATGGCCGCCCGGCGGGCCTCGGCGACCCGGTCCACGGAGAGCGCCACGAGGACCCCCAACACCGGCACGCAGACCAGCGCGAACCGGGCCGGCACCGCGAGGTCGAGCAGCGGCAGTCCGGCGACCAGCCGGTATGGGCCCGGGATTCCGGTGGCAGCGCCGTCCACCCGCAGCTCGGTGCCGAGCGACAGCAGGGCGAACACCACGCCGCAGACGGCCAGCGCGCGGACCAGCGGTCGTCGCCACAGCCAGACCACGATCACGACGGCGAGGACGAGTAGCCCGGGGCCGAAGAACGAGTTCTCCTCCGTCGGGTTCGGCGAGAGCAGACCCGGCAGCCAGTCGTCGCCGAGCACGGTCTGCCGGGCCGACGCGGTGAACGACGCCGCGTCGAGCTGGAAGCCGGGCGCGGCGAAGGCCATCCCGGTGTAGTGCTGCGGTCCGTGGAACTGGAACCACAGCGGGTACGCCAGCAGCACCGCGCCCACCACGGCCGCCACCGCGAGCCGACCCAGCAGGGCCGGCGCGAGGCGACGGGCCCCGGCCCGGTCGGCCAGGGCGTAGCCCAGCGCGAAGACACCGGCGGCGAGCGCCAGGAAGACCAGCACCTCCTCGCCGATGAAGACCTGCCAGACGAGCAGCAGCCCGAGGCCGACACCGGGCCGCCACGCCCGCGCGGGGCGCGAGTCCGGCCGGAACACAAGTGCGAGGATCGCCGGCAGCAGGAACTGGGCGGCCACGTGCAGGTGCGCACCGGCCTGGGCGACCAGGCCGGGGGCGAAGCCACAGACCAGCCCGCCGAGCGCCGCCGCCGAGCGGACGGTGACGAGCCGACGGCGCAGCAGCGCATACCAGGCCGTGGCGGTGCCGGCGAGGCAGCCGACCACCGCCACGCAGTACGCCACCTGCGAGCCGAACAGCAGCGTGACCGGGGCCAGCGGGACACCCAGGCCGAGCACCGAGGTGTTCGCCATCAGGTTGACCCCGTCCGGCGCGTTCAGGGCGGTGCTGAAGAGCGGGTTCTCCCCCTCGATGACGGCGTGTGCCGCGTGGGCCAGCATCCACTCGAAGAGCACCTGGTCACCGGCCTGGTGGAACAGTCGGTGCGGGTGGCCCCACTGCGCGCTGGTCAGCACCACGGCCAGCCCCAGGTAACCGGCGACCACCAGCGCGTCCGACAACCGCGCCGTCCATGGTGGACGGGCGGGCGGCACCTCGACCGGCGCCGTTCCGGTGGTCATCAGACCGAGCGGTCGGTCAGCATCCGGACATCCCACACCCAGACGTCCAGCTCCTGGCGACCGGGACCGACCAGCTCCTCGACGGTACGCCGCAGCGGCTCCGCGTTCTGCTGACGGATCGGCAGCACGAGGATCGCCGCTCGCCAGTGCCGTAGCTCGTCCGTGAAGCGCCGGCGCTGCCGGTCGTCCAGTTTGGAGGTACGACCGGTGGTCGCCACCTCCTCCAACAGTTGGCTCACCCCGCTGGGTCGGCCGCCGAACCGACCCGGGTCACCGGTGTTGCCGTTGCGGGGGGCGAGGAAGTATCCACCCGGGATCTTGAAGTCGAGGTTGGTGGCCGCCGCCCAGCGCATGCCGTGCGTGTTGCCCATGCTCGGCACCGGGATCGGCACGAGCGTCTGGTCCGGACCGACGTACGCCCGCCAGCGGTCGGCGGTGATGAACTCCGGCACCGGCGGCCGGGAGACCATCCGCAGCGGCATCGGAGCGATCGGCAGCAGCGCGAACGCCAGGCCTGCGGCGGTGAGCATCCGGACGGTACGCCGCTCGGCCGGACGCAGCGCCCAGGCCCGCTCGACGGCGAGCGCGAGCAGCAGGCCGATGACCACCGTGGTGATCAGACCGAACCGGGTCGGCACCACCGCGTCCAGCAGGGGCAGGTGCACCAGCAGCTCCCACGGCCCAGTGATCAGGTCCCGGCCCCACCAGGAAATCTGCTCACCGAGCGAGAGCAGGGCGAAGAACGCGCCGGTCGTGGCGAGCGCCCGGACGATCATCTCCCGACGCAGCCAGACCACGACGCCGACGGCGAGCAGCGACAGGCTCCAACCGAAGAAGGCGTTCTCCTCAGAGTAGTTCGGCGCCAGGTTGACGTTGGCCCGCTGGTTGCCGCCGAGCGTGGCCGAACCGGGCGCGAAGAACGCGGCGATGTCGTTGCCGTAGTCCTGCACCGCGTCGCTGAGCCCGTGGTACGCCATCGGCCCGGCGAACTGCACGTACAGCGGGTACGCCAGCAGCGCCCCGGCCAGCACCGCGCAGGCGGCGACACCGGCGGCCAACGGTCGCCACGCCGCCCACCAACGGGCCGGCTCCTGGACCACCACCGCGAGCAGGAAGATCCCGCAGGCCATCGCCGTGAAGAGCAGGATCTCCTCGTTGATGAACGCCTGCGCGGTGACGAGCAGGGCCAGCAGGGCGCCGTCGAGGACGGGCCGGCGCGAGCGGGTGAGCACCAGAACCCGCCAGACGATGAACGGCAGCAGGAACTGGCTGATGATGTTCGGGTGCCAACTGGCGTGCGAGAGCATCGCCGGGGAGAAGCCGCAGAACCAGCCGCCGGCCGCCGCCGCGAGCGGCGTACGCACGATGTGGCGGCGGAGCACGAGATACCAGGCCATGGCGGTGCCGGCGAGGCCGAGCGTCACCAGCACGACGAAGGACACCGCCGGGCCGAACAGCAGGGTCACCGGCACCATCGGGATGCCCAGCGCCAGCACCGCCGTGTTGGCCATCAGGTTGACGCCGTCAGGGTAGTTGAACTGCTCGGTGTAGAACGGATACTCCCCGTGCAGCACCACCCGTACCGAGTGGGCAAGGAAGAACTGCACCTGAGCGGGGTCACCGGTGTAGAGCGACGCCACCCGGCCGGCCGGGTCCAGCCAGATCCGGCTGGTCACCCAGAGCGCGGCGAGCAGGAACAGCGCGCCGACCGCCAGGTGCTGCCGCCGCCGGGTCCAGCCGGGCCAACGGCTCCGCCTGGACCCGGACGCCGCGACCGTCTCATCCGGCGCGGTCGGTCCCGGCACGGCCTCGTCCGGCAGGGTCGAGGCCGGGGCACTCGCCTCCGGCGCGGTCACGGGCGGGGCGATCGAGGCCGAGGTCGACGCGGCCGAGGTCGGGGTGGCCGGGGTCGACGCGGCCGAGGTCGACGCGGCCGATGTCGGGGTGGCCTGGGTCGGGGTGGCCGGGGTCGAGGTGGCCGGGGCGGTGTCGACGCGGTCGGCCGGAGCGGCGGAGTCGCCGGGCGCCCCGACGGACCTGGCCCGGGGAGCGAGGGCGCGGGACTCGGCAGGCGTCACAGTCGGCGGAGTCTACCGGAGTGCCGAAAGGGCACTAAAGCCCCGGTGATGTCCATTGTGGTGGGAGCGGAACCGGCCAGCGGCGGCGTCGCGTCGGACATCTCGTACTATGGCGCTTTCCGAGAACGACGGCGAGGCGATCGGGGGCGGATCAGGTGACTCCGGGCCGCCGGCACGGCAGGACGCTCGCCGTCCTGCTCACCGCACTGTTGGCCGCCACCGCGTGCGGTCCCGTCGCGGACCGCGCGCCCCGCGATCTGCGGGTGGGGTACGACAGCCTCGACGGCACGCTGGCCGTGTGGCCGCCACGGGGTGACCTGTCCGGCGACACGGCGGTGACGAGGGCGGTCACCGAGGCGGTGCGCGAGTGGCGCTCGCCAGCAGACGACCGGGCGCACCTGCCCTCGTCCGGCATTCTCTTCTCCGGGCGCATCGACGGGGCCCCGGTGGCCCTGGTCGCGGTCGACGTACCGGGTGAGAGCGCGTCCTGGCTGCTGCAACTCACCGGCGACGGCGGCCGGTACGCCATCACCCGCGCCACCGAATACACCGACCCCGGCTACCTGGTCTACTCCGACGTGCTGCCGGTGCAGACGGCCGGCGGCCGGCGCTACCTGGTCTCGGCCCGGGTGCAGCAGCTCCTCGGACCGCAGGGGCGGGCGTTGGCCGTCGCCGACGGTCTCAGCGCGCCGGTCGACGTCCCGGCCTGCATGGCGGTCGGCGTGACGGCGACCCTGCGGGCCACCGAGTCTCTGCCCCGAGGGCGGGCCGCCGACCGCCTGCTCGACCTGGGCACCGGTACGACCGACCCGCGCTATCCGCTGGTCCGGGACGAGTCCGGCGCGGGCCGGCGGGCGCTCACCGGCCTGGACACCTGCGTGCTGGCGGGCGAGCGGGGTCCGTTCGGCAGCATTCCGCGCCGGATCGGTGACCGGGACGCACCGAAGTCGGTGCCGACGTCCTGGCCGATGGCGAAGCTCTCGGTCCGGTCGCTCGGCGAGGTGGCGCTCGGCGGCGGCGAGCCGGCCGAGTTGCAGCAGCTCAGTTGGGACACCGACGCCGGCACGATGACCGCTGTCGTCTACCGCCCGGCGGACGGGAGCGCGCCGGTGGTCTCGCCGGCCGACCGGGCCACCCCGCTGCAGACGTACCAGCTCCCGGTCCCCGGCCAGCCGCTGCTCGTACTCAGCTGGCGGGCCACCCGGGACAGCTCGCTCTCGGTGCCACCGGGCACCCCGCTGCTGGTGGAACGCCCCGGCCTGGTGGTCGTGCCCGAGCCATCCCGCACCCAGACCTACAGCCTCGCCAACACCGACAAGACCCACTACCGCTCGGTAAGCCCCCGCCGCTAACCCGCCCCAGCCCCAGCCCCAGCCCCAGCCCCAGCCCCAGCCCCAGCCCCAGCCCCAGCCCCAGCGATCTTGCACTTTCTGCTGCGACATAAGGCGCGAACGGTGCGTTACGACAACCGAAAGTGCAAGATCGGCGCGCCGCAGAGGGCGGGAGGCCGCGCGCAGAGGGCGGGAGGCCGCGCAGAGCGGTGCCAAGGTAGCGCGCACGGAAGGCGGGCGCGTCCCGGGAGAGGGGCGCGCCCGCCGTCGTGACGTTCCAGGGACTAGTTCTGGGCGGCGGTCCTGGTGGGAGTCAGGTGGTCCGGGGTGGCGTCCAGGCGGGAGATCCAGCCGGTGACGTCGCGGGCCACGTCCTGCGCGGTAAGGCCGAGGTCGGCGAAGATCTGCGCGCGGGTGCCGTGCGGGTGCCAGTCGGCCGGTACGCCCAGGTCCTTGAGCGGCACCCGGACGTCGGCGTCACGCATCGCCTGGCCGAGAGCGTCGCCGACACCGCCGACGCGGACGCCGTCCTCGATGCTGACCACGAGCCGGTGGCGGGCGGCCATGTCGACCAGCTCGGCCGGGACCGGGCGCACCCAGCGGGGGTCGACGACGGTGACGCCGTAACCGTGCTCGGCGACCCGGGCGGCGACCTCCATGCCCATCTGACCGAAGGAGCCGACGGCGACGAGCAGCACGTCGGTACGCGTCGACTCGGCCAGCACGTCGACGGTGCCGACCCGGCGCAGCGCCGGCAGGTCCGCGGCGACCGCGCCGGTCGGGAAGCGCAGGACGGTCGGGCCGTCGTCGGTGGCCACCGCCTCGCGCAGCTCCTCCCGGAGGGTGGCGGCGTCACGGGGAGCGGCGATCCGCAGACCGGGCACCACGCCGAAGACCGACATGTCCCAGATGCCGTAGTGGCTGGGGCCGTCCGGGCCGGTGATGCCGGCCCGGTCCAGCACGAAGGTCACCGGCAGCTTGTGCATCGCCACGTCCAGCAGAACCTGGTCGAAGGCGCGATTGAGGAAGGTGGCGTAGACGGCGACCACCGGGTGCAGGCCGCCGAGCGCGAGGCCGGCCGCCGAGGTGGCGGCGTGCTGCTCGGCGATGCCCACGTCGTACACCCGCTCGGGGTACTTGCGGGCCAACTTGGCGATGCCGGTCGGCTCGGCCATGGCGGCGGTGATGCCCACCACGTCGGGCCGTTCGTCGGCGACGGCGAGCAGCTCGTCGGCGAAGACGTGGGTCCACTTCACCGAGGGGGCGGCCAGCAACGTGCCGGTCTCCACGTCGAAGGCGCTGCTCGGGCCGTGCAGGCAGTCGGCCTCGTCTTCCTCGGCCGGGCGATAGCCATACCCCTTGCGGGTGACGGCGTGCACGATCACCGGGCCGCCGAAGTTCTTCGCGGCGCGCAGGGCCGACTCGACGGCCGCCACGTCGTGCCCGTCGACCGGGCCGACGTACTTGATGCCCAGGTCCTCGAACATGGCCTGCGGGGCGACGGCGTCCTTGATGCCCTTCTTGACCGCGTGCAGCACCTCGTACATCGGCTTGCCGACGAGCGGGGTGGAGCCGAGGGCGTCCTTGACGGTGTCGAGGACCTTCTCGTAGCCGGGGTTGAGCCGCAGCGAGGAGAGGTGGTCGGCCAGCCCGCCGATGGTGGGCGAGTAGGAACGGCCGTTGTCGTTGACCACGATCACCAACGAGTTGCCGGCGGTGGCGATGTTGTTCAGCGCTTCCCAGCACATGCCGCCGGTGAGCGCGCCGTCGCCGACCATGGCCACGACGCTGCGCTGCTCGCCACGCAGGGCGTACGCCTTGGCGAGGCCATCGGCGTAGGAGAGCGCGGTGGAGGCGTGCGAGTTCTCGATGAGGTCGTGCTCGCTCTCCGCCTGGCTGGGGTAGCCGGAGAGGCCACCGCGCTGGCGGAGCTTGTCGAAGCCGGCCTGACGCCCGGTGAGGATCTTGTGCACGTACGCCTGGTGGCCGGTGTCGAACAGGAGCCGGTCCCGGGGGGAGTCGAAGACGCGGTGCATGGCCAGTGTCAGCTCGACCACACCGAGGTTGGGCCCGACGTGCCCGCCGGTGCGGGAGACCTTGGCGATCAGGAAGTCCCGGATCTCGGCGGCGAGCACATCCAGTTCCTCGCCCGACATCCGCTTGACGTCCTGCGGACCGCGGACCGTCCCCAGCAGCCGGCCCTGGTTGGCCGTGTCCTCTTCAACGCTCATGACCGGAGAGTCTATCGGCCGCCCGGTACTCCGCAGCCTGGCCCGAGCCACTCACGCCGCTCCGGTCGGCTGAGCTCCTGGTCAGGCCGGCGGCAGCAGCAGTCCGACGCACTCGACGTGCTGCGTCATCGGGAACAGGTCGAAGCCGCGCAGCGCCGCCAGGCGCCAGCCCAGCTCGGCGAAGGTGCGTACGTCCCGGGCGAAGGCCGCCGGGTCACACGCCACGTACGCGACCGCCCGGGGGCCGGCGGCGACCAGCGCGCGCACCACCGGGGCGCCGGCGCCGGAGCGCGGTGGGTCGAGCACCACCACGTCGACCGGGCCGGTGATCCGTCGGCGGGCCAGCGCGGTCTCGACCCGGGCCGACACCACCTCGACGCGGGGCAGGTCGGCCAGGTTCTCCCGGGCGGCGGCGACGCCCTGCGCGGAGGCCTCCACCAGCGTCACCCGACCGGACGCGCCGACGCGGGCGGCCAGCCCGGCGGCGAACAGCCCGGCACCGCCGTAGAGGTCCCAGGCGACCTCGCCCGGCCGTGGGTCGAGCTGTTCCAGCACGGCCGTGTTCAGCGTGTCGGCCGCCGCCGGGTGCACCTGCCAGAAGGCGGACGCGGGCAGCGCCCAGTCCCGCCCGGCGGCCACCTCGCGGACGTCGGTGGGCCCGGTCACCGGCGTGGCGACCCCGTCGCGGACCTCGGCGACGCTCACGTCCCCGCCACTGCTGGCGACGGTCTCCACCGCCTCGGCTGCCGGCCAGCGCGCGCCGGTCGGGCTGAGCACCGGTAGCTGCTGGATGGCCGGGTGGGCGATCCGGCAACGATCGATCGGTACGACCTCGTGCGAACGGTGCTTGAGCAGGCCGGCCCGGTCGGCGGCGTCGACCGCGTAGCGGACCCGGGTACGCCAGCCGAGCAGCCCACCCGGCAGCGCCTCGACCCGGACGCCGAGCCGGTCCAGCTCGGCGTCGGTGAGCCCGCCGAGGCGGGTCAGCTGCTCGCGCACCACGGCGGTCTTCCAGGCCAGCTGCGCGTCCGGGGCGACGTGTTGCAGGTCGCAGCCACCGCAGGCGCCGGGCTTCGCGTACGGGCAGGGCGGCTCCACCCGGTCCGGCGAGGGGTCCAGCACGGTCACGGCGTCGGCCCGGACGAACCCCCGGTGCACCTCGGTGACCTCGGCGATCACCCGTTCCCCGGGCAGCGCGTGGCGGACGAACACCACCTGCCCGTCCACCCGGGCGACGCAGTGCCCGCCCGGGGCGACCGCGTCAACGGTCAGCTCGACCCGCTCGGCCTCCGCCAGGCCACGTTCGGCCCCGACGGGTGACGAGGCCGCAGCGGTGTGCTCAGTCACGGCCGTTCCCGACCGTCTCGCTGTCCACCGGGCCGGCCTCGCTGGGCGGTGGCGCGGTCACCGCCGCCGGCACGGTGCCCCGGGGCCCGCGCGCCGGCGTGTTGGAGAGCGTGGCGTCCAGCCGGTCCAGGTTCTTACTCGCGGTCGAGGCGAGCTGCCACGGCACGCTGACCACCATCACCCCCGGCTCGAAGAGCAGCCGGCCCTTGAGGCGCAGCGCGCTCTGGTTGTGCAGCAGGTTCTCCCACCAGCGCCCCACCACGTACTCGGGGATGAAGACGGTGACCACGTCGCGCGGCGACGTACGGCGGGTGGAGGCGACGAAGTCCAGGATCGGCCGGGTGATCTCCCGGTACGGCGAGTCGACCACGGTGAGCGGGATCGCCATCTCCCGCCGCTCCCAGTCGGCCTGCAGGTCGCGGGTGTCCTTCTCGTCCACGTTGACGGTCACCGCGGTCAGCGTGTCCGGGCGGGTGGCCCGGGCGTACGCGATGGCCCGAAGCGTCGGCTGGTGCAGCTTGCTGACCAGCACGATCGCGTGGTTGCGCGCGGGCAGCACGGCCCGGCTCTGGTCCGGCGGGGTCAGCTCGGCGGCGACCCGGTCGTAGTGCCGGCGGATGGCCAGCATCAGCACGTAGATCACCGCCATCGCCGCGATCGCGATCCACGCGCCGAGCAGGAACTTGGTGATCAGGACGATCACCAGCACCGTGCCGGTCAGACCCATGCCGAACGTGTTGATCGCCCGCGAGCGGTGCATCCGCTTGCGCGCCTCCGGGTCCCGCTCGGTGCGCAGCCGCCGGTTCCAGTGCCGGATCATGCCGGCCTGGGAGACGGTGAACGAGACGAACACCCCGACGATGTAGAGCTGGATGAGCCGGGTCACCTCGGCCTGGAACCCGACGATCAGGACGATCGCGAAGAGTGCGAGGAAGGTGATGCCGTTGGAGAAGGCCAGCCGGTCGCCCCGGGTGTGGAACTGCCGGGGAAGGTAGCGGTCCTGGGCGAGGATCGAGCCGAGCACCGGGAAGCCGTTGAACGCGGTGTTCGCGGCCAGGAAGAGGATGAGCGCGGTCATCCCGGCCACCACGTAGAGCAGGAACGAGCCGGAGCCGAAGACCGTCTCGCCGAGTTGGGTCGTGACCGTCTTCTGCACGTACCCGTCGGGGCCCGACACGATCTGCAGGGCCGGGTCCTCGACGAACTGCAGGTGGGTCAGCCGGGCCAGCCAGATGATCCCGACGAGCAGGCTCACCGCGATCGCGCCCAGCAGCAGCAGCGTGGTGGCGGCGTTGCGGCTCTTCGGCTCCTTGAACGCGGGAACGCCGTTGGAGATCGCCTCCACGCCGGTGAGCGCGGCGGCGCCCGAGCTGAACGTCCGCAGCAGCAGGAAGACCAGCGCGAAGCCGGTCACGCTGTGCTCGGCCTGGATGACCAGGTCGGCGCTCGGGGCCCGGAGGTCGTCGCCCAGGACGAAGACGCGGAACAGCCCGGTGAGCAGCATTCCGCCCATCACGATCACGAAGCCGTAGGTGGGGATGGCGAACGCGGTGCCCGACTCGCGCAGGCCGCGCAGGTTGACCGCGGTCAGCAGGATCACCGCCAGCACCGCGATCATGACCTTGTGGGTGGCCACGAACGGGACGACCGAGCCGAGGTTGGCGACGCCGGAGGAGACCGACACGGCCACCGTGAGCACGTAGTCGACCAGGAGAGCGCTGGCCACCCCGACGCCGAACTTCGGGCCGAGGTTGACCGTGGCCACCTCGTAGTCGCCGCCGCCGGAGGGGTAGGCGTGCACGTTCTGCCGGTAGCTGGCCACCACCGTGAGCATCACCACGACGACAGCGAGGGCGATCCACGGGGAGAACACGAACGCCGACGCGCCGGCGATGGACAGCGTCAGCAGGATCTCGTCGGGCGCGTACGCGACGCTGGACAGCGCGTCGGAGGCGAAAACGGGCAGCGCGATGCGCTTCGGCAGGAGGGTGTGCTGCAGGCGGTCGGACCGGAACGGTCGACCGAGGAGCAGGCGCTTCAGAAGTGAGGTGGGACTGGCCACGAACGCCAAGGGTACGACCACCACGGTGAGAACGCGGGGGTGGGCGATCACCACCGGTCTACGCGACGCGGTACGGTCGGTCCCGCTGTCCACCCGGACGTGGCAGGCTCGGACTCGGAGCAACCGGCGGCGGTAGGCCAGCGGCAGCGGTTCGCACCTTGGGAGGGACAGCGTGCACGTCGTGATCATGGGATGTGGCCGGGTCGGGTCGACCCTCGCCCACAGCCTGGAATCCCGGGGGCACTCGGTGGCGGTGATCGACCAGGACGCCGACGCCTTCCGCCGGCTCGGCCCCGACTTCGCCGGGATCACGGTGACCGGGGCGGGCTTCGACGGCGAGGTGCTGCGCCAGGCCGGCATCGAGCGGGCGGACGCCTTCGCCGCCGTCTCCAGCGGCGACAACTCCAACATCATCTCGGCGCGGCTGGCCCGGGAGACCTTCGGCGTGTCGCGGGTGGCCGCCCGGATCTACGACCAGCGCCGGGCGCAGGTCTACGAGCGTCTCGGCATCCCCACCGTGGCAACGGTGCGCTGGACGGCCGACCGCATGCTGCGGCACCTCGTGCCCGAGGGCAACGTGGAGATCTTCCGCGACCCGACCAGCACCGTGTCGATCATCGAGGTTCCGGTGCACAAGGAGTGGATCGGCCGCCCGGTGCGCGTGCTGGAGGAGGCGTCGGGTGCGCGGGTGGCGTACCTGATTCGCTTCGGCATCGGCATGCTGCCCACCGCGTCCACCCTCGCGCAGGAGGGTGACCAGGTGTTCATGCTGGTCAGCGACGACATCATGGCGACGGTCACGGCGGTGGCGGCGACGCCGCCGGAAGGAGGGCACTGAGCCATGCGGATCGCCATTGCGGGCGCCGGCAACGTGGGCCGCTCGATCGCCCAGGAGCTGATCGAGAACGGCCACCAGGTGATGCTGATCGAGCGTCAGCCGAAGATGCTCCGACCGGACCGGGTGCCCGCCGCCGAATGGGTGCTCGCCGACGCGTGCGAGGTGGCCAGCCTGGAGGAGGCCAACGTCGCCGGCTGCGACGTGGTGGTCGCGGCAACCGGCGACGACAAGACCAACCTGGTGCTGTCGCTGCTGGCCAAGACCGAGTTCGCGGTGCCCCGCGTGGTCGCCCGGGTCAATCGGGCGGAGAACGAGTGGCTCTTCACCGAGCAGTGGGGCGTCGACGTCGCGGTGAGCAAGCCCCGGGTGATGGCCGCCCTGGTCGAGGAGGCGGTCACCGTCGGCGACCTGGTCCGGCTAATGACCTTCCGGCAGGGCGAGGCCAACCTCGTCGAGATCACCCTCCCGCCGACCGCCCCGTACGTCGGTCAGCCCCTGCACTCGGTGCCGCTGCCCCGCGACTCCGCCCTGGTGGCGATCCTGCGCGGCAAGCGGGTCCTGGTACCCAGCCCGGACGACCCCATCGAGGCCGCCGACGAGTTGATCTTCGTCTGCACCGCTGAGGTGGAGGACGAGGTCCGCGCGGTCATCCTCGGTCCGGACAGCGTCGAGCGGACCCGCGGCTCGCGCTGAGAGACCCGGTGCGCCCGGCGCGGACTCTCAGGCGCCGGGCAGCGGATTGGGCTGTGACTCCCGGGTGACCCGGCGCACCGTCCAGACGGTGATGAGCAGCAGCAGCGCGTACGGCGGATAGCCCAGGGTCAGCCGGGCCACGCCCAGCGCCGTGTCCTGGTGGGCCAGGTAGAGCCCGGCCTGTACGCCCACCTTGGCGAGCCACACCACGCCCCAGAGCACGGTCAGCCGGGTGAAGGTACGCACCAGCTTCGGGTCGGCCCGCCACTCGGAGCGGCCCTTGGCGACCAGCACCGACCAGATCCACCCGACGAGGGGCTGCCGGACGGCCGCCGAGATCAGCAGGGCGATGCCGTACCCGATGCCATAGAGGATGCCGGGCAGGTAGAAGTCCCGCTCGTCACCGGTCCGCCATGCGATGGCGGCGCCGATGCCGACGCCGAACAGCCCGTTGACCGCATGCCGGACCGGCCGGCGCTGGGCCAGCCGCAACCCGGCGATCAGCAGCGCGACGGCCACCGAGGCGATCACGGCGGGCCGCAGGTCACCGATGATGTTGGCGAACACGAAGACGACCACCGGGATGCTGGACTCGACCAGCCCCCGCCAGCCACCGAGCTGGTCGGCCATCTGCTCGGCGATCGTCGGCAGCGCCTCGTCGTCCCCCGGACCCGTCTCCGGCTGTGCCGCCCGGTGCTGTCCCGTCGTCATGGCCGGCCCTCCGTCCGCGGCCCCGTCACTTCGGCGAGTCCAGCTCGTAGTACGGGTTGTAGATGACCTTACGGTCGTCGCGCATCGCCACCCGGCCACGCGCGGTCAGGTGCCGCCCCGGCTCGATCCCGGAGATGTGCCGCCGGCCCAACCAGACCAGCGTGACGACGTCGCTGCCGTCGTACAGGTCGGCCTCCAGCGTGGGCAGGTTGGTGCGGGGCGTGTAGACGACCGTGCGCAGCCGACCGGCGACCGAGACCAGCTGGCCCCGGGAGCACTGCTGGGCCAGGACTCCGCCGCACTCGGCGCTCTCCTGGCGCAGCTCCTGCGCGTCGATCTCGGCCTCGCTGGCGGTGAACCGTTGCAGGATGCGCCGCAGCGACACCTTGCCCTCGTCGGTCGTCATGACCTCCGCGTCACCCTCTCCACGCTCGCCGGCTCGCGCCGGGACCGGCCCAGCTCCGACGACGCCGGAACCGTCCCGCCAGCGTACGCCGACAGGGCCGGTTCCGGCGCTCCGGTGCGCGGTCGGTCAGACCTGGCGGGTCTCGGCGTCGGCGGACGCGTCCCCGGCCTGGTCGGCGATCTCCCGGGGCAGGCGCAGCGGCAGCGGCTCACGGACCGGCTTCGCCTCCTGCCCACGGTCGACCACCAGGTCTTCCAGGCACTCGGTGAGCGGGCCCGAGCTGGCCGGATCGGTGGCCACCGGGCCCTGGAAGACGCCACGGACCATCCAGCGCGGCCCGTCGACGCCGACGAACCGCAGGTTGGTCGGGCCGTCCGGGGTCCGCACCTGGGCGTGCAGCTCCGGGCCGTACTCGCCGTCGACCTCCTGGGCGGACGCGCCGTCACTCAGCAGCGACTGCCGGATCTCCTCGCGCACCTCGTCCCAGATCCCCTCGGACCGGGGGGCCGCGAAGACGCCGAGCTGCAACGCGTTGTCCCCGTGCACCAGCACGACCTGCTGGACCACACCCTGCGGGTCGGCCTGCACCCGCACCTCCACCTCGGCGACCGCCGGGATGTGCAGGCTGCCCAGGTCGAGCCGCTGCACCTCGTCGTCGACCTCGGAGATGTCGTACGGCCCGCGCACGAGCGCCGGCGCCCCCGCGCCCTCGTCGAGGACCTCGGTGGTCCGCTCGTCGCGGGTGTGCCGCCCGGCATCGGCCCGCTTTCGGGAGAAGATCACTGCGCCCACCCTCCGCTGTTCACAATCACCCTGCCACCTCTTCCGTCTGCCCGTGGCCCGGCTCGGCCCGCCGTTGGTCGGCCCACTCCTGGCCGGCCGGTGACGGCACCAGCTGAGCGTGCCCGCCGGTCGAGCCGTGCCCGCCGGTCCCGCGCGCGGACCGGGGCAGCTCGGCCACCGGCTCGAACCGCGCCCGCGCGACCCGCTGGATCACGAGCTGGGCGATCCGGTCGCCACGGGAGATCTTCGCGGGCGTGTCGCGATCATGGTTGATCAGGTTGACCATGATCTCACCCCGGTAGCCGGCGTCGACCGTACCGGGCGCGTTGAGCACCGTCACGCCGAGCCTGGCCGCCAGGCCGGACCGCGGATGGACCAGGCCCACGTACCCGTCCGGCAGGGCGACGGCCACGCCGGTGGGCACCAAGGCCCGACCGCCGGGCGGCAGCTCCACGTCCGCGGCGGCCACCAGGTCGGCCCCGGCGTCGCCGGGATGGGCGTACGTGGGCAGCGGCAGCTCGGCATCGAGCAGCCGTACGGGCACGGGTACGACGTCGGTCACGGGTCCCCTCTTCGGTCCGGTTGTCTCCGGTGACCCTGCCATCCTGCCGGTTGGCCGGCCCGCCGTGCGCCGTACCCTCGCAGGAGTGAGCATGTCGCCCTCCCCGTCCGCCGATCGGCCACCGGTTTCGGCCCACCCGGCGTACGCCGAACGGCTGGACCTGCCCTGGTGGCTGTGGCTGTCCGGGTTGGTCGCCGCCGCGCTGCTGGCGGTCGAGATCTGGATGGGCGGCTCCGGCGCCCGCGCCTGGCTGCCCTTCGTGGTGCTGCTCCCGGTCACCGCCGTCGGACTGTGGTGGCTGGGCCGGATCCGGGTGGCGGTCGTCGACGGTGAGCTACGTGTGGACGACGCCCGGCTACCGGTGCGCTTCGTGGCCGACGTGGTCCCGTTGGACTCGTCCGGCCGTCGCGAGGTGCTCGGGGTTGGCGCGGACCCGCTCGCCTTCGTGGTGCAGCGACCCTGGGTCGGCGGCGCCGTGCAGGTCGTGCTCGACGACCCGGCCGACCCCACCCCGTTCTGGGTGGTGAGCAGCAGGCATCCGGTCGAGCTGGCCGAGGCGGTGCTGACCGCGCGGGACACCGCCAGGCCCACCGACCGTACGGCTGGCGAGCCGGACTGACCGACCGACGCCGGGGGCCCGCCTCAGGTGCCCGTCGGCGGGCCGGGCAGGGCCTGCGGTGGCGCCGGTCGGGCGATGCCGCGACGACGCAGGTCCGTCTGGAGCTGGTCGGCCATCTGGCGGGTGGCCCGGCGGTTGAGGAAGCTGGCCACCGCCGCGCCGGTGAGGAACGGTCCGAGGGTGGTGAGGTTGCGCCCGAAACGGCGCAGCAGCATGTCCCGCATCTCCTTGCGGGCGGCGGTACCGAGCACCGCGCCGACGCCCACGCCGGGCACCATCGGGTTGACGCCGCGCTGGGTGGCCCAGGAATGCACCAGGGCCACCGCCCGCTGGCCACCGGTGTCGGGCAGCGCCACGCCGTGGATCTCGTGCAGCTCGCCGATCAGTTTCAGCTCCACCGCCACGACGGCGACGGTCTCGGCGGCGAGCAGCACGGGCGCGGAGAGCAGCGTGGGCGTGACCGCCCACTCGACGGCGGCGACTCCCCCGCCGGCCGCGCCGATGCCGGCCGTGGCGCGGGAGGCGTTGCGGATCAGTCGCTCGGCCAGGGCGGCGTCGTCCAGGCCGGGGAAGTGCCGGCGCAGGGTGGCCAGATCCCGGACCGGCACGTGCGGAGCTGTCTCGGCCACCGTGTCGACCATCCAGCGCACGGCGGCACGGGGCTTGAACAGGTCGGAGATGCCCCGGCTGCGGGCCTGGGACACCACTCGGGTGAGCAGTTGGCGTCGCCGGGCCGGCGCGATGTCGTCCTCGGTCAACGCCGCGACGGTGGCGCCGAGGTCGTCCGCGCCGCCGTCGGTGGTGTCGCCTCGATCGCTCATGGGTGGAACCTCCCGGTGCTGTGGCTACCCGCTAACGAGTCAAGCAGGTACCCACCGGCGCCGCATGCCTACACCGGTAGCGGCGGCCCCGATCAGGAGGCCGCCGCCGGTGTCGTGAGTGTCAGACGCACTCTCGGCAGATCAGCTCGCCGTTGCGCTCGACCGCCAGCTGGCTGCGATGGTGGACCAGGAAGCAGCGGGCGCACCGGAACTCGTCCTGCTGCATCGGTAGCACCTTGACAGTGAGCTCCTCGTCGGCCAGGTCGGCACCGGGCAGCTCGAAGCTCTCGGCGACCTCGGCCTCGTCGACGTCCACCGCGCCCGACTGTGAGTCGACGCGCCGTGCCTTGAGCTCTTCCAGGCTGTCCTCGCCGAGGTCGACCTCGTCGCGACGCGGGGCGTCGTAGTCGGTGGCCATCGGATGTCACTCTCCCATATCGATGTTGTCGCTTCCGGTTGTAACGCCGGACGACGCTGTTTCGGTTCCGCTGGCCGGCAACCACTTGTGTCGGGCACCCGACCCGCGGGACCGTACGGGTCGGGACCGCTGGGGCCACTCCCCTGCGAGCGCGGAACCTTACCCCCCTTGGGCGAGGCATGTATACCGCCCTTGCGGCTGAGATGTACGCCCCCGCACGCGAAGTTGTTCCCAATGTGATTCAGGCGACACGAAGATAGGGGTAGTAGTACCTGGTTCACGGTCGGCGCGCCGGCATGTCGGACTGTTTCCACGCGACGGCCGGACAACCGTTAACCTCAGCGGCGTATTCGACGGCCGGCGGTCAGTGCGATCGTTGGCGGCCGCCGCCACCCACCTGAAGTCCCGGGAGCGCCCAGATGAGTTTTGCGCGAGTGCGAGCACTCGTCGTCGTCGGCCTGCTGGGGGTCCTGGCCCTGGCGTTCGTGATCACCGCGATCGTCCGAGACAGCCAGGGCGAGGCCGGCGCGGCGGGCGGTTGCCCGGACGGTTGGCCGCTGGCCGACGTCACCCTGCACGAGCCCAAGGACGTCAAGATCAACGTCTTGAACGCGACCGACGAGCCAGGCCGCGCGGGCGCCGTCGCCGACGACTTCCGCAACCGCAAGTTCCAGGTCAAGAAGGTCGGCAACGCGCCCAAAGGCATCGACGACGTCGCCGTGCTGAAGTTCGGCCCCAAGGGCGTCAGCTCCGCCCACCTGCTCAAGGCGTACTTCCTCAACAACGCCGAGCCGGTCTACGACGAGAAGCGCGCCGACGACACCGTGGACGTGGTGTTGGGCAACGGCTTCCAGCAGCTCGCCACCACCACCGAGGTCAACCAGTCCCTCGGTGACCTGGGCCCGCCAGTCGCGCCGGCCGGCTCCTGCCCGTCCCCCGCCGCCAAGAAGTGACGGCCTGACCGGTGGCCCCTGCCCTCCGGGGTCAGGGGCCGCCGGAGGCGTCCAGGGCGGCCAGCCGGTCGTGCAGCCCGGCGAAGAGGGCCGGTGGGGCCGCGATGACCAGGTCCGGACCGGCCGGGCGATCGGCCAGGCCGGCGACCCGCGCGCCCGCCTCGGCGGCGACCAGGCCGCCGGCGGCCTGGTCCCAGGCCGACAGACCCTTCTCGAAGTACGCGTCCAGCCGCCCCTCGGCGACCATGCAGAGGTCCAGCGCGGCGGCGCCGAGGCGGCGGATGTCGCGTACCGAGGCGATCAGCCCGGCCACCACCGACGCCTGGTGTGCCCGCCGGCCGGCGTCGTAGCCAAAGCCGGTGCCGACCAGCGCCTGCCCCAGGTCGGTCTCGCCGGAACAGCGCAGCCGGACGCCGTCGCGCCACGCCCCGCCACCGGCCGTGGCGGTCCACTCCTCACCGGTGTGCACGTTGCGCACCACGCCGGCGACCACCACCCCGTCCACCTCGGCAGCCAGCGACACCGCGCTGTACGGCAACCCGTAGAGGTAGTTCACGGTGCCGTCGATCGGGTCGACGATCCACCGCACGCCGCCCGGCGCCACCGGACCGGTGTCCCTGGTGCCGTACTCCTCGCCCAGGACGGCGTCCCCCGGTCGGAGCTGGCGCAGCGCGTCGAGGACCTGCCGCTCGACGGCCCGGTCCGCGGCCGTGACCACGTCGGTGACCGTGCTCTTGGTCGCCGCCACGGAGACACCCTCGACCCGCATCCGGTACGCGGTCGCCGCGGCGTCCCGCGCCACCTCGATCGCGATCGACAACAATTCCCGCGGTGACGGCGCCGAACGGTCCATTCCAGGGTCCCCTTCCCGCACGACCGGGGCATTGCGGGCCGCGCGCGAGTATCATCCTTACAAATTCCACATCTGCGCCAAATCGGCGGTCCTGCCGCCGTTACGCCGTGCGGCGCAGGATGATCGCCGCAGACGGCGTTACAATTCACCCCTACCCACGCGCCACGGACCGCCGAGACACCGGCCGGCCCGGGACACGGGGGTCCCTCAACCACATCGCCCGGCCCGGTTGCCCCACGCTGTGCCGGACGACCCGGCCGTGCCCGCTCTTCGCCTCCGGAAGGTCATTCGTGACAGAACCCCGCCAGCCCGGCGCCGACGTTCGCTCGCTCACCGACACCCTGATCGCCCACGCGCAGAGCGCTGGCGGTCAGCTCACGTCGGCTCAGCTCGCGCGCACAGTCGAGACCGCCGAGGTGACTCCGGCCCAGGCCAAGAAGATCCTGCGGGCGCTCTCCGAGGCGGGAGTGACCGTGGTGGTGGACGGCTCGGCGAGCACCCGCCGCCGGGTCGCCGCAGCTCGCTCGACGACCCCCGCGTCCCGAGCCACCACCGCCAAGACGACCAAGAAGGCCGCCGCGCCCGCCCCGAAGCAGGCGCCCGCCTCCGACGAGGCGCCGTCGACGCCGGCCTCGCGCAAGGTGGCCGCCGGCAGCACCGCCGAGGTCGCCACCGCCGCGGCCACTCCGGCCAAGACCAAGTCCACCCGCGCGACCAAGGCGACGGTCGCCGCGGCGGCCGGCGCCAAGCCGGTCAAGGCCGGCGGCAAGGCCAAGGGTGAGGGCGAGGCCGCCGAAGGCGAGATCGACCCGGAGGAGCTCGCCGCCACCATCGAGGACGTGGTGGTGGAGGAGCCGGCCGAGCTGGCCCAGGCCGCCGAGACGGACGCCGCCGCGTCGGCCACCGACAACGACTTCGAGTGGGACGACGAGGAGTCCGAGGCCCTCAAGCAGGCCCGGCGCGACGCCGAGCTGACGGCCTCCGCCGACTCCGTCCGGGCGTACCTGAAGCAGATCGGCAAGGTCCCGCTGCTCAACGCCGAGCAGGAGGTGGAGCTGGCCAAGCGGATCGAGGCCGGGCTCTACGCCGCCGAGCAACTGCGCGCGGCCGACGAGGGCGAGGAGAAGCTCGCCCGGGAGATGGTCCGCGACCTGGGCTGGATCTCCCGCGACGGCGAGCGCGCCAAGAACCACCTGCTCGAGGCGAACCTCCGTCTGGTCGTGTCCCTGGCCAAGCGGTACACCGGGCGCGGCATGGCCTTCCTGGACCTCATCCAGGAGGGCAACCTCGGCCTCATCCGCGCGGTCGAAAAGTTCGACTACACCAAGGGCTACAAGTTCTCCACGTACGCCACCTGGTGGATCCGGCAGGCCATCACCCGCGCCATGGCCGACCAGGCCCGCACCATCCGCATCCCGGTGCACATGGTGGAGGTCATCAACAAGCTCGGCCGCATACAGCGTGAGCTGCTCCAGGATCTGGGCCGCGAGCCCACCCCAGAGGAGCTGGCCAAGGAGATGGACATCACACCCGAGAAGGTGCTGGAGATCCAGCAGTACGCTCGGGAGCCCATCTCACTGGACCAGACCATCGGTGACGAGGGTGACAGTCAGCTCGGTGACTTCATCGAGGACTCCGAGGCTGTGGTCGCCGTCGACGCGGTCTCGTTCTCGCTCCTGCAGGACCAGCTCCAGCAGGTGCTGCAGACGCTCTCCGAGCGTGAGGCGGGCGTCGTACGCCTGCGTTTCGGCCTGACCGACGGTCAGCCGCGGACGCTGGACGAGATCGGTCAGGTCTACGGGGTGACCCGGGAGCGGATCCGCCAGATCGAGTCCAAGACGATGTCCAAGCTGCGGCACCCGTCCCGGTCGCAGGTTCTCCGGGATTACCTGGACTGAGCCTGTTTCGTCAACCGAGCGTGTCGTTTTGACCACCTGGTGTGCAACGCCACATGGTGATCGTCCGGATGCACGAATGTGATCGTTGACGTGGCACCCTGGGTTCACGGCACACTGTCCCTGCCATGTGTGACCTCGGTCCCCCGCGGGCACACAGGGAAGGCAAGGCTCAGCACAGGTGTTGCACGATAGGTGAGCAACGACCGAAGAGATTGTTCATCGGTGACGACCAGAGGAGGAAGGCGATGACCCCGACCCTCACGCCGCCGCCCGAGACGGTGGCTCCCCCAGCCGCCGATGAACGGTGCGACCGCTGCAATGCTGCCGGCAAGCTCCGGATCACTCTCTCGGGTGGGAGCGAGTTGGTGTTCTGTGGGCACCACGCGAACAAGTACGCGGAGGATCTCGTGAAGATCACCGTCCGGTTCGCGACGGACCCCGAGTTCAGCTGGCGTGGCGCCGATCTGATGGCGAACTAAGTCCGCAAACCGACATAGCCGACCGGAGGCACCCTGTGGGGTGCCTCCGGTCGGCTTTTCCTACCTGGCCGCGCCCCCAGAGCGCCCGACCGCCCGACCGAGCGTCCGAGCGTCCGAGCGTCCGAGCGTCCGAGCGTCCGACAAGATCCACGCAGCTTCAGGGATGTTGCTGCCTCCCGCGCGTCCGAGGCAGCAACATCCCTGAAGCTGTGCAGATCTTGAGCGCGCCGCGCCGCGCAAGATCGTGCTCGAACCAGGATGTCACCAGGATGTAGTGGTCTCGCAGAGGCGCTGACACCACTACATCAACGACACATCAACGAGCGAGCGCGATCTTGATGCGGAGCGCGGGCGTGGCGGAGCCGCGCGGGCGTGGCAGGGGGTGCTTGTGTGCGTGCGCGTGCGCGTGCGCGAGGGTGTTGGGGTCCGTGGGGCTAGAGGGTCTGCACGGTGGCGATGCGTTCCTCGAGCTGCTCAATGGTGGCCTGGGCGCTCGGGGGTCCGCCGCAGAGCCGGCGCAGCTCGGCATGAATCTTGCCGTGCGGTTGGCCGGTGCGGTGGTGCCGGGCAGCCACCAGAGCGTTGAGTTGGCGTCGGAGCGCCACACGGCGCTGGGCGGCACTCATGGGTACCGGCGGCGCCGCCGAGGGCGCAGCGGCCGGCTGAGCGGCCCGCTCGGCGGTACGGCGGCGCTGGGCGGCGAGTTGGTCGGCCTGCCGCTTGGTGAGTAGCAGGGAGACCTGGTCGGCGGTGAGCAGACCGGGCAGGCCGAGGTACTCCTCCTCCTCGGGCGTGCCGGCCTGGGCGGCGGTCCCGAACGACGCGCCGTCGAAGATCACCTGGTCCAGTTCGGCGGTGGCCGAGAGGGCGGCGAAGCGCTTCTCCAACTCCCCGCTGGCCTGCTCGTCGCGCTGCGCGCGCTCCAGCAGGTCGTCGTCGAGGCCGTCGGACTCCTTGGGTTTGCCCAGAACGTGGTCCCGCTCGTTCTCCATCTCGCTGGCCAACCCGAGCAGGTGCGGCACGCTGGGCAGGAAGACCGAGGCGGTCTCGCCGGTGCGGCGGGCCCGCACGAACCGGCCGATCGCCTGGGCGAAGTAGAGCGGCGTGCTGGCGCTGGTGGCGTAGACACCCACGGCGAGCCGGGGGATGTCGACGCCCTCGGACACCATCCGCACCGCGACCAGCCACCGCTGGTCGGACGCCGCGAACGTCGCGATCCGCGCGGACGCACCCTGGTCGTCGGAGAGGACCACGGTGGCCTTCTCACCGGTCACCTGCTCGATCAGCTTGGCGTACGAGCGGGCGGTCTGCTGGTCGGTGGCGATGATCAGACCACCGGCGTCGAGCATCCCGGCATTGCGCAGCACGGTGAGCCGGGCGTCGGCGGCACGCAGCACCTGCGGCATCCAGTCGCCCGCCGGGTCCAGGGCGGTACGCCATGCCTGCGCCACCAGATCCTGGGTCATCGGCTCGCCGAGGCGGGCCGCCAACTCGTCTCCCGCGTTGGTACGCCAGCGGGTCTCCCCCGAGTACGCCAGGAAGAGCACCGGCCGGACGACTCCGTCGCGGAGCGCGTCGGCGTAGCCGTACACCGAGTCGGCGCGGGAGCGCAGCAGCCCGTCACCGCCCCGCTCGTAGCTGACGAACGGGATCGGGTTGTCGTCGGAGCGGAACGGCGTACCGGTGAGCATCAGCCGGCGTACGGCCGGCTCGAAGGCGGCCTTGACCCCGTCGCCCCAGGAACGGGAGTCGCCGGCGTGGTGGATCTCGTCGAGGATGACCAGGGTGCGACGGGTCATGGTGCGTCGACGGTGCACCTGCGGCGCCATCCCCACCTGGGCGTAGGTGATCACCGCGCCGTGGAAGTCGGCGGCGGAGTGCACGTCGGCGTTACGGAACGCGGCGTCGAGCTGGATGCCCACCCGGGCTGCGGCCTCGGCCCACTGGGTCTTCAGGTGCTCGGTCGGTGCGACCACGGTGACCGCCTCGACGGTGCCGTCGGCGAGCAGTTCGGCCGCGATGCGCAGGGCGAAGGTGGTCTTGCCGGCGCCCGGCGTGGCGACCGCGGTGAAATCGTCGGTACGTCGCCGCAGGTACTCCACCAGGGCCTTGCGCTGCCAGGCACGCAGAGCCGGGAACGTCTCGAGCACCGGCGTCCGGGCTGCCACGCGAAGCTCCTCTCCGACCGCACGACGGCGGACACCGGGCGAGGGCCACGAGTACCGCCGCCCATGAAAACGCCTCCGCGCAGAAGCTGCCGCGAAGGCCGACTCAGCATAACCAGCGCGCGCCTGTGGGCCCAGGCGACGCCACGCTGGTCACATCCGCCACCCCGCCACCGCGGGCCTCACCAGGGGTCGCCGGTGTGTGGTGGCCGCAGCGTCGCCACCGGCGCGGACCAGCGTCGACGCAGCGCGACCAGGCGCAGACCGAACACGCCGACGGCAGCGGCGGTGAGCGGCGCCGGGCCGGTCTGGCCGGTCAGGTGGAGCAACGCCACCGCGACCGAACCGACCAGCGCGGCCACCGCGTAGATCTCCCGGCGCAGCACCACCGGAATCTCCGCGGTCAGCAGGTCCCGGCCGAGCCCGCCGCCGATCGCGGTCAGCATGCCGATCAGGCAGGCGCCGACGGCCGGCACGCGGGCGTCGAGCGCCTTGAGCGTGCCGGTCACGGTGAACAGGGCGAGGCCCGCCGCATCGAGCACCAGCACGGTGGTGCGCAGCCGGGCGAGTTGTGGGTGCAGCCAGAAGACGGCGAGCGCGGTGACCGCTGCCGTCGTGGCGTACCGCCAGTCGGCGAAGGCCAGCGGCGGCGCCTCGTCGATGACCAGGTCACGAAAGATGCCACCGCCGAGCGCGGCCACGAAGCCGACGAACGCGACACCGAAGAGGTCGAGCCGTTTGGCCACCGCGGCCGAGGCCCCGGAGGCGGCGAACACCGCGACCCCGGTCAGGTCGGCGAGGAGCAGGGCGGTGGAGGTGGTCACCGCCGCAGGCTACGTCGCCGGCCGGAGGGCCGACCGGCCTTCACTCGCGGTACGAGTCGTAGATCTCCTTGCACTTGGGGCAGACCGGGGAGCCCGGCTTGGCCGCCTTGGTGACCGGGAAGGTCTCTCCGCAGAGCGCGACGACGAAGGTACCCATGACGGCACTCTCAGCGATCTTCTCCTTGCGGACGTAGTGGAACATTTCCGGACCCGTGTCGGCGTCCTTCAGCTCCGGACGCTCGAGAACCTCTGTGCTCACGTCTGCACCTCCAACCGACAAGTTTGGCAGGTCATCACGGCCGGGTCCACTTGAGGCCGGCCGGGGCCGGAACCCGTACGGTGCCCGTGTGACTGACTTTCGCATCAGCTACGGCACCGAGGTCGCCGAAGCCCTGCGCGACGGCCGACCGGTCGTCGCCCTGGAGAGCACCATCGTCTCGCACGGCCTGCCGCGCCCGCAGAACCTGCGGGTGGCGCGGGAGATCGAGCAGACAGTCCGGGACGCCGGAGCGGTGCCCGCGACGATCGGCATGATCGGCGGCGAGCTGGTGGTCGGTCTGGACGACGCGCAGCTGACCCGACTCGCCACCGTCGATGGTGTGACGAAGCTCTCGGTGCGTGACCTGGCCGTGGCGGCGGCGACCGGCGCGGACGGCGCCACCACCGTGGCCGCCACCAGCGCCGTCGCCGCCGCGGCCGGGATCGGGGTGTTCGCGACCGGCGGGCTGGGCGGTGTGCACCGGGAGGCCGCGCACACCTTCGACGAGTCGGCGGATCTGGTCACCCTGGCCCAGACGCCGATCACGGTGGTCTGCGCCGGGGTCAAGTCGATCCTCGATGTGGGCGCGACGCTGGAGCGTCTCGAGACCCTCGGGGTCGCCGTGATCGGTTACCGCACCCGCCGGTTCCCCGGCTTCTACCTCACCGACGCCGGTTTCGACCTGGACTGGTCGGTGGACTCGCCGGAACAGGTCGCCGCCGTGCTCGCCGCCCGGGACGAGCACGCCGTGCACACCGGCGGCCTGCTCGTCGCCAACCCGCTACCGGTCGACGAGCAGCTCGACCCGGAGCTGCACGACCGGACCCTCGCCGAGGGCCTGGCCCTGCTGGAGCGGGACGGGGTGACCGGCAAGGCCGTCACGCCGTACCTGCTGGCGCACTTCCACTCGGCCACCGAGGGCGCGAGCCTCACGGTGAACGTCCGGATCATCCTGCGCAACGCCGATCTGGCCGCGCGTATCGCGGTCGCCGCGGTCGCCCGCACCTCCGCCGTTCCGGCATGATCCGTCCGACCCGTGTGGTCGTCGTCGGAGACGTGATCACCGACGTGGTCGCGGTGCTCTCCGGACCACTCGCGGCCGGTACGGACACCGGCGCCGAGATCAGTCTCGGCGGCGGCGGACAGGCGGCCAACACCGCCGCCTGGGTGGCCGCGCAGGGGGTCGCCGTCACGCTCGTCGGCGCGGTCGGCGACGACGACGCGGGGGGCGACCGGGTGGCCGAGCTGGCCCGCGCGGGCGTGGACTGCGCGGTCGAGCGGGTGCCGGGCGTACCCACCGGCACGGTGATCGTGCTGGCCGCCGACGGCGAGCGGACCATGGTGACGTCGCGGGGCGCGAACCTGCGGTTGAGCGCCGAGCACGTCGAGAAGGCCATCGCGGCTGCGCCCGACGTGGGGCATCTGCACCTGTCCGCGTACACCCTGTTGGACGCCGCGTCGCGCGACGCCGGGTTGCGGGCGTTGGCCGCCGCCCGCGAGCGCGGGCTCACCACCAGCGTCGACGCGGCCTCCGCGGC
This sequence comes from Micromonospora sp. DT4, assembly GCF_049841675.1. Lineage (NCBI taxonomy): Bacteria > Bacillati > Actinomycetota > Actinomycetes > Micromonosporales > Micromonosporaceae > Micromonospora > Micromonospora sp. DT4. The sequence continues at coordinate 62,916 of NZ_JBNCKT010000006.1, read as the reverse complement.
GCCGCTACGGCGCGTGGGCGCGCGGACCTTCCTGGGTTGGGTACGCGATGTCGACCTGCTGCTGGTGAACGCGGACGAGGCCACGGTGCTGGCCGGCGGTCTGGACCCGGCGGCGCAGGGGCGGGCGTTGTCGGCGACGGCCCGGCGGGTGGTGGTCAAACGTGGCGCGGCCGGCGCGGTCTGGGTCGAGGGACGCACGGCCACGGTCAGCGTGGCGGCGGCCCGGCGGGTGGCGGTGGTGGACGTCACCGGCGCCGGTGACGCCTTCGCGGCCGGCCTGCTGACCGCCTGGCTCGGCGGTGCCACCGCGAGCGTGGCCCTGGACCGCGCGACCGAACTGGGGGCGCTGGCCGTCTCCAGCATCGGCGCCCGACCACCGGCCTGAGGTGTCGAGCCGTGACCCGCGCGGCGCGGGTCAGGGCTCGACGTCGATGACCTTGTGGGGGTGCTCGTCGGCGGTGAGGCTCATCGGCGGGGTGTCGTCCCGCCGCCGGGGGTGGAACCGGTTGGCCAGCCGGTGCTCCGCCTTGGGTGGCCGGTCGTTGGCCAGCAGCACGGCCAGCCACGGGATGAGAACCATGCCGAGGGCACACAGCGGCAGCCAGAGCCAGAGCAGTGGGGCGTTCGCGCCGACCAGGATCGCTCCAGCGATGATGCAGGCCACCCGGATGCCCATCATGAGGACGTAGCGGCGCTGACGGCTGGTGAGCTGATCGTTCTGGCTGCGCGAGGCATCGGTGATCAGAATCGGCTGGTACGCCTGACGCTTCACCACGGACCTCCTCGAGGGGATTACGCCCCATCCTGTCACCAGGAAGCCGTGATCAGCGAAAATTGACTCATCCCGGTACGTGTTACGCACGTGGTACGCTGCGCGTCGTGGGCAGCAGGTTCAGCTTCACCGACGAGGCGTTGGCCAACCTGAGGGTCTACGACGTCACGCCCGGGGAAGTCTGGGAGGCGCTGCACAGCGCACGACGGGTCATCCGCCACCTGGGCGACGACGTGATGGTGGTCTACGCCGCCGCCCGCCGGGGTCGTCGCCTGGCGGTGCTGCTCGCCGAGGCCGATGGCACCGACAACGACTGGGACATCCTCTCCGCCCGTGAGCTGAGCGACGTCGAGTCCAAGCGCTACGACGAGGCCGTGCGGAGAGATCGCCGATGAGGGGAGCCGTGACGATGCACCGTAACGACGCGACGAAGCAGTTCCACAGCGGCGACGACCGGCTCGCCGAACTGATCGACGAGAGCCCCGCGGTGGACCTGCCGACACCCGACACCGACGTGCCCATGGTGAGCCGGTCGGTCCGGCTGCCGCTGGAGACCTACGAGCGGGTCCGCGCCGCCGCCGACGCCCGGGGCATCGGGGTCACCACGCTGATGCGGCAGTGGATCGAGGCCGGCCTCGCCGACCTGGACGACTCGGCCACCGTGTCGCTGGCCGACGTCCGGCGCGCCTTGGCCTCCCTGGCGCACCCCACCGCCGCCTGAGCGTCAGTCCCCCGCAGCCTTGGCCGCGGCCTTCATCTGCTGCTTGTACTCCCGCACCCGGCGCAGCGAGTCGGCGTCCGTGACATCGGCTACGGACCGGTACGCGCCGGGGTCGCCGTACCCACCGGCCGCCTCCCGCCAGTCCTGCGGGGTCACCTCGAACCGCTTGCCGAGCAGCGCCACGAAGATCTGCGCCTTCTGCTTGCCGAAGCCGGGCAGCCCGGCGACCCGCCGCAGCAGTTCGCGCCCGTCGGCGACGTCCGACCACAGCAGCGCCGCGTCGCCGTCGTAACGCTCCACGAGCACCCGGCAGACCTCCTGCACCCGGGTCGCCATCGCCTTCGGGAACCGGTGCAGCGCCGGCGGCTGAGCGAAGAGCGCGACCAGCGCCTCGGTGTCGTAGCCGGCCAGCTCGGCCGCGTCCAGGTCGTGACCCAGCCGCTGCGCCAGCACGTACGGCGAGGAGAACGCCTTCTCCATCGGCACCTGTTGGTCCAGGGTCATGCCGATGAGCAGGGCCAGTGGGCTGCGCTCCAGCAGCCGGTTGGCCTCGGGGTCGATGGGAAGCACGAGCGTCATGTCATGATGCTGCCACCACCTGGTCGCGCTGCCGAACATAACCGGTGGGCGATGTCGCGTCTCTGACGCCACGCCCGACCGCGGCACTCGTCCGTACCGAACGAACCGGACGGCGGCGCTCGCGCCTTCGCCGTCGCATCCTGTGCAGCCGATACCCTCGAAACGTCACCGAGGGAGGGGTCCCGTGCCGCGCATTGAGCGAGCCCGCATCGAGCAGCGGACACCGATCGACCTGATCCGTGAGGTTAATCGGGGGAACATCAGGTTTCCGCAGTTCCAGCGGTCCTTTCGCTGGCGGGCGACGGACGTGGTGAAGCTCTTCGACAGCTTGCTGCACGGCTATCCGATCGGCAGCCTGTTCCTGTTACGCCGCCCGGCCCCGGCACAACATCTGGTTATCGGTCCACTCACGATCGAGGCCCCGGAGACCGACTCGGCGCTATGGGTTCTCGACGGTCAGCAACGGATCGTCTCGCTGGTCGGCGCACTCACTCAAGCACAGTCGGCGATCGACCCACGGTTCCGGGTACATCTCGACCTAGACAGCGGAGAGTTTCACACGGTCGACAGCAGGCGGCAGGTGCCCGGCACCTGGATACCGGTGAACCTGCTGCTAGACAATCGTGAGCTGTACCGGTGGTTGACGGACAATCCCGCCGGGCTCTCCGAACACCAGCTTAGTTTCGCCGAGCAGGCAGGCCAGGCCATCCGGGACTACCCCATCGCCACCTATGTCCTGTCTGATGCCGACTACGAATCTTCCATGGAGATCTTCACCCGCTTGAACACGAGAGGCAGCCAGCTGACCGTCGAGGAGCTCACGCACGCAGCTCGGGCGAGCTCGTTGGAGGACCAACCTGACACCATTGCCGGCCTGCGTCTCCTAACGGAGCGTCTCGGCTTCGGCGGCCTCGACAGCCAACTGCTTGAACAGTGTGTTGTCGTATGGCGCGGTGGCGAGGCTGCGGCACCGGGTGTTCACCCGGAGCTGGCGTCAGTTGACGAGCCAGTCGAGCCCCCACCTGAGGTGGCTGGCTCGTTACGTGAGGCCATCACCTTTCTTCAGACCTCCTGCGCCATACCTCACGTAGCGGTGCTGCCGTACCCCCAGGTGCTGCCGGTTCTTATGCGATTCATCCGTATGCACGGTGCACCGGCCGGTCGCACCGCCCAGCTGCTCCGCCGCTGGATATGGCGAGGAGCGGTGACCGGCGTTGGCGGCAGGGCGTCAGATCTTCGCGAGCAGTTGGTGGCGGCCAACGTGCCTGAGGCGGTGGACGCCGCGGCGGCTCTGCTGCACGGCGTCCCGCGCGTCCTCGATTTTCGGCCCGACATTAACCGGGTCCACATCGAAGACGCCATGGGAAAAGTAAATGTACTAGGGCTGCTATCCGTTCAGCCGCGCGACCCGGCCGACGGCGAGATCGTGGCTCTGAACTCCCTTACCAGGGGGAAATTTCTACTACGACCGCTGCTGCTCGACAACGAACTCGCACTAGCTGACACCATCGCCAACTATCTGGTCCTGCCCGGCGCCGAGCCCGTACGCCCGGATCAGATGGCCTCCGCCCCAGCGGCCATCGCGGCCAGTCATCTCATCGATGAGCAGGGGCAGCACCTGCTCGCACAGCGGGACTGGCAGGGGTTCCTGTCACATCGAGCTGAAGCCTGTAAGCGCACGATCCTCGACCATGTGGATCATCTGGCAGAGTGGGGTGCCCGAGACGGCCGAGCAGTGACTGACATTCTCCGCTCGGCCGCCTGACATGCCAGACCACACCGTGGCCCAGGTGCGGCTGCACAACCGTCTCGTCGGAGAACTCCGCTACCACCAGGGAGGCTCGGAATTCGCCTACCAGGACGACCTGTCTCGGGATGACCATCAAGTGCTCGGCCAGATATTCGAGGACGATCCCCGATCGCTGCGGCGGGCACGGGTTGGCGTACCGGCCTGGTTCGCCAACCTCCTTCCCGAAGGCGCCCTCCGTCGACAGATCGTCCGCGAGCTGGGTGGGGGAAACGTTGGTGACTTCACCCTCCTGCTTCGCGTGGGCAGCAACCTGCCCGGCGCAGTGACCTTGCACGGGGACGAGGAACCAGAAGACGACCTGCAACTCAACGACGATGGAGTCGACCACCCGCTCCGGCACTCGCTCGCAGGCGTCCAGCTCAAATACTCCGTCTCCGCTAAACGGCTCGCGATTCCGGTCAGCGGCAAAGGCGCTTGGTGGATAGTCAAGCTCCCTGACCGGAGCTTGCGCAGCCTGCCAGACAATGAGTTCCTGACGATGCGCTGGTTGGCCGCCGCAGGATTCCCAGTCCCAGCCGTCGAGCTGGTGCCGGCCGAGAATGTGGCAGGCCTACCGAATGGCATCGTCGACCCGGCTGACCTGGTCTATTTGATCAGCCGGTTTGACCGGACCTCGACCGGGCGCCTCCACGTCGAAGACTTCGCCCAGGTTGCGGACGTGCATCCAAAGTTCAAGTACAGCGACTCCGGAGTCACCTACGACACGCTCGCTGCGGCCATTCGAGAGCTGACGGGCGAAAGAGGGTACCGCGATTTCGTTCGTCGGCTTGTGGCCATGGTGATCGTTGGCAACACGGATGCACATTTGAAGAACTGGGCACTGATCTATCCGGACGGCCGGACCCCGTCGCTCGCGCCCGTCTACGACTTCCATTCACTCACCATCTACCAGAATTACCGCTACCAACCGTTGGCTCTGAGCCTGAATGGCGAAAATGTTCCCTCTGCCATCAAGGCTGACGACTTCCGATGGATGGCCGATCGGGTCGGAGCGGATGCGGACATGACCGCCGACCTACTCGCCGAGACCGTCACGCAGCTTCGCGACGCCTGGCGTGGAGAGATCCGTGCCGACGCGGCCAGACGCTTTGCAGCGCTGGCCGAGCATTACACCCACCGCCTCGATTCGCTTCCACTCGCGCGAGGCTCGAATTGAGCCCGAAGATGACGGGCGGTGATTGTCCGGCACACGATGCGGGGCAGGATGGCCACGTGGACGAACACGACATACTGCTCTCTCCCGCCGGCGTCGACGCGCTGCGGACCGCGCTGACCCGGACCGGGTTCACCAGCCACGGGATCGCCGAGCGGCTGGGCCCGCAGGCCACCGCCGCAGTCTCCCGCAACGACTACCGGTCCGCGCTGCGCGCCACCGAGGACGGCGACCCGCTCGGCACCCTGATTCGCGTGTTCATCTGCGACCAGACCGAGCCGGAAGCCGCGGTAGCCGCCGCCCTGGCGCCGCTCAGCCTCCAGGAGGCGCTGGCGGGCGGGCTGCTCGAGCGGTACGGCGACGGCCTGCGCGCCAGCGTCGACCTGGAACCGTACGGCGACGACTGGTGGGTGCTCGCCGACGTGCCGGCCTCCGCCCGGCCGGGTCGACCCCTGCACGCGGAACACGTGCTCGGCATCGGCGGCGCCACCCACACTCTGATCGGGGCGACCGTGCGCCGGCCGGTCGACGCCGCGCTGGACCTGGGCACCGGCTCCGGCGTCCAGGCCCTGCACCTGGCCACCCACGCCGACACGGTGACCGCCACGGACCTCTCCGAGCGGGCCCTGCGCTTCGCCGCGACCAACGCCGCCCTCAACGGCCAGGACTGGGAGCTGCTGCGCGGCGACATGGTCGCGCCGGTGGCCGGCCGTCGGTTCGACCTGGTGGTGAGCAACCCGCCGTTCGTGGTGGGCCCGGGCACCACCACCCACGTCTACCGCGACTCGGGTCGCGTGGGTGACGCCATCGCCGCCGAACTGGCCGCCGCCGCCCCCGGCCTGCTCACCGAGGGCGGCACCATGCAGTACCTGGCGAACTGGGTACACGTCGCCGGCGAAGAGTGGGACGAGCGGGTGGCCGGCTGGTTCGCCGGCACCGGCCTGGACGCCTGGGTGATCCAGCGCGAGGTCGCCGACCCGATGGCGTACGTCGACCTGTGGCTCACCGACGTCGGTGAGGGCACCGACCCGCAGCGGGCGGCCATCTGGCTGGACTGGTTCGACCAGCACAAGATCGAGGCGGTCGGCTTCGGCATCGTGTCGCTGCGCCGCGGCGGCCACGCCGATCCGGTGGTCCGCGTGGAGGACCTACGCCAGCAGGTCCAGCCGCCGCTGGGCGAGTGGATCGGCGCCTGGTTCGACCGCCAGGACTATCTGCGGGTACGCGACACCGACACGTTGCTCGCCGAGCGCTACCGGGCCGCCGACGGTCTCCAGCTCCGCCAGGAGGCCACCATGGGTGACGAGGGCTGGGCGGTGGACCGGCAGGTGCTCGCGATGCCGCACGGCCTGCGCTGGACCAAGGAGATCGATCCGCTGGTGCTGGCGCTGGTCGGCGGCGCTGACGGCCGCCTGCCGCTGCGCGACCAGCTCGCCCTGCTCGCGGCGGCCCATGACGTCGAACTCGACGAGATGGCCGGGGCCGCCGGCCCGATCGTCGCGCACCTGGTGGAGCGCGGCTTCATCGAGCCGGTGACCGCGTGACGCCGCCGACCGGCGCGGTGATACCGCCGGTCCGCGCGGTGCTGACGCCCAGTCGCGCGGTGCTGACGCTGGCGCTGGCGGTGGTGCGCTGATGCGGGCGGTGGTGCAGACCGTCGGGCGGGCCCGCGTCACGGTGGACGACGAGGTGGTCGGCGCGATCAAGGACGGTCTGCTGGTGCTGCTCGGCGTGACGCACACCGACACGGCCGACACCGCCCGGACGATGGCCCGCAAGGTGCACGAGCTGCGGATCCTGGACGACGAACGGTCCGCCGCCGACGTCGGGGCGCCGATCCTGGTGGTCAGCCAGTTCACCCTCTACGGCGACGCCCGCAAGGGACGCCGTCCAAGTTGGACGGCAGCGGCACCCGCCGAAGTGGCCGAACCCCTGGTCACGGCAGTGGTGCACGCGCTACGCGAACGCGGCGCAAAGGTTGAGACCGGCCGCTTCCGCACCCACATGCTGGTGGAGAGCACCAACATAGGCCCAAGAACAATCCTCCTAGACCTCTGACCACCCCACCCCACCCCGCCCTGCTCACGCGTTGATCAAGAGGTTTGCGTCAGATTCCGCACGATTCTTGACGCGAACCTCTTGATCACCTGGGACCAGCCTGGTCACGCCGGGCCAGTTCGGCGGTGGGGCAACCGTGGGGGTGACACATTTCGGCGACGATCCCGCCGGATTGCTGTCGGGTGCCCGATCGCCTCACTCCCGTTTCACGTCCCGCCCGCCAAGCTGTGTCTCACACCGGCACCACTGGGCCGGAGACACGGCACAGACGTGGGATACGGGGGAGACAGAGATGACGGAACACCGCACGCGCCCGGCCACCAGCACCGAGACCAACGGGGCGGCCGACACCCTCACCGACCTGGACGCCACCGACGAGCGCGGCATCTCCACCGACCTGGTCCGGGCGTACCTCAACGGGATCGGCCGGACGAAGTTGCTGACCGCTGCGCAGGAGGTCGACCTGGCCCGGCGGGTCGAGGCCGGACTGTTCGCCGAGGAGAAGCTCGCCACCTGCACGCCGGTCTCCGACGACCTGCGAGCCGACCTGGCGCTGATCGTCGTCGAGGGTCGCGCCGCCAAGGACCACCTGCTGGAGGCGAACCTGCGGCTGGTGGTGAGCATCGCCAAGCGCTACACCGGGCGCGGGATGGCCTTCCTCGACCTGATCCAGGAGGGCAACCTCGGTCTCATCCGGGCGGTGGAGAAGTTCGACTACGCCAAGGGCTACAAGTTCTCCACGTACGCCACCTGGTGGATCCGGCAGGCCATCACTCGCGCCATGGCCGACCAGGCCCGCACCATCCGCATCCCGGTGCACATGGTCGAGCAGGTCAACCGGATGGTCCGGGCCCGCCGCGAGCTGGCCGTGACGCTGGGCCGCGAGCCCACCGTCGCCGAGGTCGCCCGGGCCCTGGAGATCCCCGAGTTCCAGGTCATCGAACTCATCTCGTACGACCGGGAGCCGGTCAGCCTGGACCAGGCCGTCGGCGACGACGGTGAGAGCGCACTCGGCGACTTCGTGGCCGCGGTGGACCTGCGGACCGACCCGGGTGAGGGGGCCGCCCAGGGCGAGCTGCGCAACGAGGTGAGTGTCGTGCTGGCCACGCTGTCGCAGCGGGAGCAGGCAGTCATCCGGCTCCGGTTCGGGCTGGACGACGGCCGGCAGCGCACCCTGGACGAGGTCGGCCGCGAGTTCGGTCTGTCCCGCGAGCGCATCCGGCAGATCGAGAAGGTGACGCTGCTCAAGCTGCGTGATCCGGAGCGGGCGCAACGCCTGGAGGCGTACGCCTGCTGACGTACGCGATTCCAGAAGGGAGGCCCTGGCGGTTCGCCGGGGCCTCCCTTCTGTCGCGGTGGTTGACTGGGGACATCCGACGACCCGGAAGGCACCCGTGAACTGGACGCTGGAAGTGGTGATCGTGCCGGTCTCCGATGTGGACCGGCGGGGGCCGGCAAGGGCCTGCGCAACCTCAGAGACGGCGGGGGCCGGTGTCCGGCCGGGTCGCCACGCCGCCGACCCGTACCTGGGCGTGTAGGACCGAGATGCCGTCCGGGCGGGCGAGCACCGGGTTCAGGGTCAACGAGCGCACCCGGGGCTGCTCGTCGGCGAGCTGGCCGACCCGCAACAGCAGGTCGGCCAGGGCCGCCCGGTCCACCGGAGCCGCGCCCCGGTGCCCCCGCAACAGGGGGGCCGCGCGGGGCTCGTCGACCAGTTCGGCGGCGTCGGTGTCGGTGAGCGGCACCGCCCGCCAGGCCCGGTCCCCGAGCAACTCGGTGGCGACCCCGCCGAGACCGAAGCCGACCACCGGCCCGAACGCCGGGTCCTCCACCAACTCCACCACACAGGCCACCCCGGGCGGGACCATCGGCTGCACCAGCACGTCCGCGCCGAAGCCGGCGGCCATCTCGGTGTACGCGCGGCGGACGCTCGCCTCGTCGCGGAGGTCGAGACGGACCGCGCCCAGGTCGAGCCGGTGCCGCAGCCCGGGATCGGCGGCCTTGAGCGCCACCGGGAGACCCACCAGCGCCGCCGCCTCGGCCGCCGCGTCGACCGTGTCCACGGGCACCGACGGCACGGTCTCGATGCCGTACGCGGCCAGCAGCGCTCCCGCGTCGACGGGGTCGGCGCGCAGCGCGGCCTGTGCGGCATCCCGGTCGATCCGCGGCAGGTCGGGTGTCCCGCCGGGCAGGCGGCCCAGCCACTGCGCGTACCGGTGCACCCGGGCGAGGGCGCGGACGGCCTCCTCCACCCCGCCGTACGCGGGCACCCCGGCGGGCAGCCGACCGACCAGGAACGTCGCCACTGTCGGTTTGCCCAGGGCGAGGGCCGCCGGCAGGGCGGCGGTGACATCGGCGTCCACGTCGGTGCGCTGGCCGGGCAGCGGCGGGGCGAAGACCACGACGAGGGCGTCCACCCGGTCGTCGCCGGCCGTCTCGGCGAGGGCGGCGGCGAACTCGGCGGCGCCGGCGCTCGGCCCGACGTCGCGGGGGTAGCCGTCGGCCACGGTCAGGCCCTGCCCGACGCAGGCCGTCGCCGCCAACCCGGTCAGCGCCGACGAGTTGCCGACCACGCCGACGCGACCGCCGGTGGGCAGTGGCTGGTTGGCCAGCAACACCCCCACGTCGAGCAGTTCCGCCACGGTGTCCACCCGGATCACCCCGGACTGGGCGAAGAGCGCGGCCACCGCCACCTCGTCCGGGCCGGCGGCGTCACCGACCCCGGCCGGGCGGGCCGGTGAGGCGAGCGCCACCACCGGTTTGGCACGGCCGATCCGCCGGGCCAGCCGGGCGAACTTGCGCGGGTTACCGAAGGTCTCCAGGTACAGCATGATCACGTCGGTGTCGGGGTCGTCCTGCCAGTACTGGAGCAGGTCGTTGCCGGAGACGTCGGCCCGGTTGCCGGCCGAGACGAAGCTGGACAGGCCGAGGCCACGTCGGTCCGCCTCGGCTAGCAGCGCCACTCCGAACGCGCCGGACTGGCTGAAGATGCCGACCCGACCGGCCGGTGGCAGCGCTGGCGCGAGGGTGGCGTTGAGGCGTACCGTCTGATCGGTGTTGGCCACGCCCAGGCAGTTCGGGCCGACCACGCGCATGCCGGCGGCGTGTGCCGCGCGGACCAGCGACCGCTGCGTGGCCGCGCCCTCGCCGCCGGCCTCGGCGAAGCCGGCCGAGATCACCACGAGGCCGTGTACCCCGGCGGCGGCCGCGTCGGCGACCACCGCGGTCGCCGCCTCCGGCGGGACCGCCACCACCGCCAGATCCACCTCCACCTGGGCGTCGACAGCAGAGGGGTACGCGGGCAGCCCCGCCACCGTCGACGCGCTCGGGTGCACCGGCACCACCGCGCCGGTGAAACCGCCGTCCCGCAGGTGCCCGAGCACCGCAGCGCCGACGCCCTGGCCGGTGGCGCTCGCGCCGTAGACGGCGATGCCCCGCGGGGCCAGCAACCGGGCGATCGAACGCGCTTCGGTGCGGTGCTCCCGACCGCGCTGCACCTCCAGGGTGGCCTCGGTCGGGGCGATCGGGAAGCTCAGGTGCACCACCCCGTCGGCGTACGCGCGCTGGACCTGGTAGCCGAAGTCGGCGAAGACCCGCAGCATCGTCCCGTTGGACGGCAGCACCTCGGCGACAAAGCTCATGATGCCGTTGCGCCGGGCGGCGTCGGCCAGGTGCTCCATCAGCACCGAACCGATACCCCGACCCTGGTAGGCGTCCTCCACCACGAAGGCCACCTCCGCCTCCGGCGCCTGCGGGCCGAGCCGCTCGTACCGGCCGACCGCGACGATCTGGTCGGCGGCCAGCACGACGAACGCCTCACGGTCGTGGTGGTCGACCGTGACGAAACGGATCAGGTCCCGTTCGGGGATACGGGGGTACGGCGAGAAGTACCGCAGGTAGCGGGTGCGCTCGGAGAAGCGGCTGTGCATCGCCACGATGCCCGGGGCGTCGGCCGGGTCGATCTGCCGCAACTGGACGGTGCTGCCATCGCTGAGCAGCACGTCGGCGGGCTGGTCCACTCTCGTCACCGCAGAACGGCCCCGCTCAGTCCCGCGGGTCGTACGGGTCGAGCCCGAGCAGCGGGAAGACCGTCTTGCGGGTCGCCGCGATCGCCCGGTCCACCGCGTTCGGCTCGCCCGTCGGCTGCCACGGCTCGTACGACGGGTCGCCGTCGTCGGTCATCCGCAGTGGGATCTCCCGGCTCGGTCGACGGGCCGCCGCCAACTCCCGCCAGGCGAGCGGGGTGAGCGTCGCCGGGTCGATCGGGTCGCCGGTCGCCACGGCCAGCAGGTGGGTCCACGCCCGGGGTACCGCCTCCACCAGCGCGTACCCGCCGCCACCGGTGGCCACCCAGCGACCCTCGCACAACTCGTCGGCGAGCGCCCGCAACGCCAGGTAGGTGGCGCGCTGCCCGTCCACCGTCAGGTTGAGGTCGGCCAGCGGATCCAGCCGGTGCCCGTCGGCGCCGCACTGGCTCATTAGCACCTGCGGGCGGAACGCGCGCAGCACCGACGGCACGATCGCGTGGAACGCCCGCTGCCAGCCGGCGTCGTCGACGCCCGGGGGCAGCGGCATGTTCACCGCGCTGCCCTGGGCACCCGGCCCGCCGGTCTCGTCGGGAAAGCCAGTGCCGGGAAAGAGCGCGAGTGGCGTCTCGTGCAGGCTGACCGTGAGCACCCGCGGGTCGTCCCAGAAGATGTCCTGCACCCCGTCCCCGTGGTGCACGTCCACGTCGACGTACGCGATCCGCTCGGCGCCCAGGTCGAGCAGCCGGGCGATGGCCACCGCCGGGTCGTTGTAGACGCAGAAGCCGGACGCCCGGGCGGGCATCGCGTGGTGCAGGCCACCCGCCACGTTCACGGCCCGGCGGGCGTTCCCGCTCCAGACCGCCTCGGCCGCGGCCACCGTCGCGCCGGCGATCAACGCGCTGGACTCGTGCATCCCCTCGAACACCGGGTTGTCGCTGGTGCCCAGCCCGTACCCGGCGAACAGCGGGTCGCGCGGCGCGGCCCGCACCGCCGCCAGGTAGGCCGGGTGGTGCACGCGGGTCAGCAGGGCGTCGTCGGCGGGCTCCGGCTTGACCACGCGCACACCCGGACGGGTCAGGATGCCCAGCTCCTGGGCGAGCGCGACGGTCAGCTCCACCCGCACCGGGTCGAGCGGATGGTCACCCATGTTGTAGGCGAGCAGCGAGGAGTCCCACACCACCACCGTGTCGTCGGACATGAGCCCATCGTCGCACGAGGACCGTCGCCGACCGTCGCACGCGCTGGTCAGCGCTCGGGTGTCGGCCCGGAGGCGACCGGCCGGGACTCGTCGGCGATCCAGTTGCTCCACGAACCGACGTACAGCGCCGCGTCTTCTCGGCCGGCCAGGTGCAGCGCGAGGACCGCCTGCGCGGCGGTCACGCCGGAGCCGCAGTACGCCCCGACCCGCCGAGCCCCGTGCACGCCGACGGCGGCGAACCGCTCCCGCAGCACCTCGGCGGCCGGGAAGCGCCCGTCGGTGCCCACGTACTCGCCGGCGGGCAGGTTCGCCGCGCCTGGCACGTGACCGGCGACCGGGTCGATCGGCTCGACCTCGCCCCGGTACCGGGGTGCGGCGCGCACATCGAGCAGCACGGCGTCGTCGGCGGAGGCCAGTGCGGCGGCCCGCCCGGCGTCGAGCACCGGAAGATCACCGGGGCGCACCTCGACGTCGCCGGGGCGCGGGGTGGGCGCCTCGGTGGAGACCGGTTGCCCGGCGGCCACCCACGCCGGGAAGCCGCCGTGCAGCAGGCGCACCGGACGGTGCCCGGCCCACCGCAACGTCCACCAGGCGCGCGCGGCGGCCAGGCCGTCACCGCCGTCGTACACCACCACGGGGTGACCGGCGCGGACGCCGGCGGCCCGCAGCGCCCCCCGCAGCGCGCCCGGGTCGGGCAGCGGGTGCCGGCCGCCGACGCCGGGCGGCCCGCACAGCGCGGTGTCGAGGTCGACGAAGACCGCGCCCGGCAGGTGACCGGCCAGGTAGTCGTCGTGGCCGGGCGGGCCGGTGAGCCGCCAGCGGACGTCGAGCAAGGTGGGCGGGTCGGCGTCGTCGAGCTCGGCGGCGAGCCGGTCGACCTCGACGAGCAGCTCCTCGGTACCGGACATGCCGACCATCCAACACCATCCGGGTCGCCACCACGCGATTCGGCAGCGATCGCTCGCCGCGCGGCAGGGTAGCATCGTGCATCGGAGGGCCGCTTACCTTATGAAGTCTCACGATCTGGTCGACACGACCGAGATGTACCTGCGCACCATCCTCGAGCTGGAGGAGGAGGGAGTGCCGCCGCTGCGCGCCCGGATCGCCGAGCGCCTCAAGCAGAGCGGCCCCACCGTCAGCCAGACCGTGGCCCGGATGGAGCGCGACGGCCTGCTCACCGTCGAGGGCGACCGGCACCTGACGCTCACCGCGCTGGGCCGTGGCACCGCCGTCTCCGTGATGCGCAAGCACCGCCTCGCCGAGCTACTGCTGGTCAACGTCATCGGGATGCCCTACGAGGAGGCCCACGAGGAGGCCTGCCGCTGGGAGCACGTGATGAGCGACGCCGTCGAGAAGCGGGTATACGACCTGCTCAACCGGCCGACCCGCTCGCCGTACGGCAACCCGATCCCGGGCCTGGAGGAGCTGGGCTCCCCCGGGCCGGAGACCAGCGAGGCCGGCGAGGGCGAGCGCAACCTGGCCTTCCCCGGGCTCTCCGGGCCGGTCGTGGTCCGCCGGATCTGCGAGAGCGTGCAGACCGACTCCGACGTGCTGCGCCAGTTGCACGCCGCCGGCGTCGACCCGGGCGCCACGGTGACCGTGGCCCAGGAGCGCGACGGGGTGTCGATCGACCGCTCCGGCGACCGGGTGCGGCTGCCCCGCGAGGTCGCCTCCCGGGTCTTCGTCGCCGCCAACTGACCGCCCGTGGGCGTCACAACGCCCGCGTGTCCACCTTCTTGGCCAACGCGATCAGGTCGCCGGCCACCTTGTCCGCGGCCGTCCGCTCGGCACCTCGGGCACCGGTCCAGGTCAGGGTGGCGAGGCGGCCGTCGCTGGCCAGCCAGCCGACCTCGGCGACCGGCCCGCGCCCGCCGCTCGCCGCGACGGTACGCCGATACGCCTGCTGGCCCAGCCCGGTGACCTTCGTCGCCTTGTCGGGCACCGCGTCCGCGCCGAAGCTGGCCTTGTCGATCGTGGTCTCCGACACGCTGAGCATCAGCTCTGGCAGCGCCGCGCGCTCGGCCCGGACCACGCAGGTGTGCGTATCGTCCCGCTCGCTGGCCGCCGCCACGTCGAAGCGCACCTTGACGACCTGCTCGATCACCGCGAAGTCCAGCAGCCGGCAGGCACCGCCCGACGAGGCCGCTGACACGTCCAGGGCGACCGGCCCCGGTGGTGGCACCGCCACCGGGGCCACCTCGGCGGCACAGCCGCTCACCAGCAGGCCCGCCAGCCCGGCGACCATGATCCGCCCGCGCACGTTCCACCCTCTCGCCGACCGACGGCGGAAGGGGGCCCGCCGGGTGTCCGTCGGACACCGTACGGGGTGTCCGGGGCGGGCGGAAGTCCTCATTCTGAAGGTGAATCGTCCACGTACGGGCAGTGTCGGCAACCCCGTCCGCAGCACGTGCCACGGCGGGCCAGGAAGCCGGCGCTGAGCACGAACAGACCCGTCACCGGGTCGCCGTAGCCGGCCTCTCCGGCGGCCAGCGCGGCGTCGTGCGCGGCGATGATCCGGGCCCGGTCCGGGTTCTCCGACGGTAGGCGGGACGGGTGTGGTTCGGTGAGCGGCCGGTCCGCCAGGGGTCGTCGCTCTCCGCTCACCGTCGCAGTCTAGGGAGAGCCCGCGGGGCCGGCGGAAATGCGGTGCCAGGTGCGGTGCCGCCCGGTAGAGGCCGCGGGCCGCCGGCCGGCGGCGAACCCGGTGCAGGTGGGCCCCGGTCTTCTCGGTCAGCGCCGTCGGTGGGCTGGCGGTGGGGGTGCTGGCCGCCAGCCTCGCTCCACCGGCCGGTTCCTGACCAGCATGGATACGTCCCGCGTACCAGAACTTCACCATCCACTACCTCCCAGCTCAACACCAGAAATAGATGATCAACAACGATCACTACCGAGGAAACGTGAACCGGCACAGGTGCCCAACCGTCTGGGTCATCGATGCCTTACCCCCGCAATCGTGAAGGTGCAGCAATGGTCCCGATGGGTCGTACGCCGCCGATTCCGATTCGTCGGATGACTCGTGGAACAGCCAGTGGATCGAGCAGAGGACATGATCCCCGGCCGGCGCGGCCAGCCCTGGGCCTCATCTCGTGACGATGCACGCCCCGAACCCTGGGGCTTCTCATCACCGGGTCGCGCGAAGCGCCTCCACACCCGCCAACGTTCTCTCGGAAAGGAGTGGGATCATGTCCAAGCTTCGAGCCTTGGCCATACTCTTGAGCCTGGCTGTCGCCGGCGGACTGGTGCTGGTCATCCAGTCGACGCCTGCGTCAGCTACGTCCTGCGCGAAATCCTGGCAATCTTCAACCGTCTACTGGGAAGGCGATCAAGCATCCCGTAACGGTCGCAACTACGAGGCGAAGTGGTGGACCCAGAACGAGGTGCCTCCGGGCAGCAACCCCGTCTGGCAGGACCGCGGCGTGTGCAAGAGTGGCAAGCCGCGATCGGCCAGTAACGACTGCGACTACCCGAACTGGGCGGACCGCGCCTGGTACGCCACCGGCACCGTCGTGCGGTACACCGACGGCAAGTTCTACATCGCTGAGCACGACAATCCGCGCTACGACCCCATCATCAGCACCTGGTACTGGGACCCCTACACCTGCGGCAGCAGCGGCACCCCTGCGCCACCCGCCGACGGCCCCCAGCCCCGATCTTTTGCCAAGGCCCCCGGCAGCTTCGTGGTCAGTGAAGCCCAATTCAACCGGATGTTCCCAGGCCGCAAATCCTTCTACACCTACTCGGGGTTGATCGCCGCTCTCAGCGCGTACCGTGAGTTCAGTACTACCGGCGACCGCAACCGCCAGCGCCAGGAGGCAGCCGCCTTCCTGGCAAACGTCTACCACGAGACCGGCGGACTCGCCCACGTCGTCGAGCAGAACACCTCAAACTACTCAAAATACTGCGACTCCGGCCAGCCCTACGGATGCCCGGCTGGTCGGGCTGCCTACTACGGGCGCGGGCCAATTCAGCTGAGCTGGAACTCCAACTACAACGCTGCTGGAAAAGCACTCGGCCTGCCCCTACTGACCCAGCCCTGGCTGGTGCAGAACAACCCCTCGGTGGCCTGGAAGACCGGCATCTGGTATTGGATGACCCAGAACGGCCCGGGCAGCACGACCGCGCACAACGCCATGGTGAACGGAGCAGGATTCGGAGCGACCGTTCGAAGCATCAATGGCTCACTCGAATGCAACGGCCGGGGCTCCGCCCAGGTACACAGCCGTGTCGACAGGTACAAGAAGTTCGTCAGCATCCTCGGTGTACCGCCGGGCAACAACCTGTACTGCTGATCCGCAGAATCGGCAGCTAACACCAGAAGCGCAGTGCCCCGGCTCCCTTGGGAGCCGGGGCAACTTCCTGGAGAGCGTCTTCACCGGCGACCCGCCGTCGTACCCGGCTGTGCTCGTCTCGATGACGCCGAAACTGCCCGACGACCCGGTAATCGCGGAGGTCATCGACCGGTACGCCCGCCTGCACGGCCTTCCCGACAGCACCGACCTGCGCCAGCCATCCGCGCCCTGCGCTCGGACGCCCGCGTCGAACCGCTGAGTCGGGCGGGTCGGCGTCGGTACGTCAGGCGAACCAGGTCATCGCCTGGCCGTGGCCCCGCGTCCAGGCCAGCGGTTGCCCGTCCAGCGCGAGGACGTTGTGCAGCGCCGCGTCCGGGGAGTCGGGCAGCCCGTCGTAGGGCAGCACCTCCGGGGCCTCGTTCGCGATCCAGTGCCCCGGCAGCTCACCGACCAGCCGCACGAACGCGTCCCGGCGCGCCGTGTGCACCTGGTAGAGCACCGAGGTGTGGAAGATGACAAGCGTCGCGTCGGCCGGCACCCGCGCGGCCAGCGCCGGCAGGTCGTCCACCAGGTCACCCCGGACCAGCAGCGGCGGGTCGGCGGCGGCGACCGCCACCGCCGCGCGCAACCGGGCCCGCCGGTGCGCATGCTCCGGCCAAATCAGGGCGTCCAACCAGGACACGTCGTCGGGGTCGGTCACGTCGAGCGGGTTCAGGTCGAGGCCAGCCCGCCACACCACCAGGGGTACGCGCTCAGGTGGCACCAACCCGCTGGCCGCGCACGCCAGGACGGGCACACCGTCGCCGACCGCGTGCTCGCCGTACCGGTAGGCGTACCGGTCGGGATAGAGGCAGAGCCCGGCGGACGCCCCGACCTCCAGCAAGGCGAGGGGCTGCGGCAACGCGGCGAGCACCGGCAGCAGCACCGCGCACCGGCCGGCCTCGTTCGTCTGGGTGGCCCGGCTGAACAGCTCCGCCTTGACGGCGGGCCAGTGCGTCAACACGTAGTCGTGGAAAGCGACCGGATCGTCGACCGGGCCGCCCAACCAACGGACCACGCCGTACAGCAAGTTCGGCTGGCGCTTGGCCGGTGGGAGCGCGTCGAGGAGGGCGAGCAGGTCGTGGTCGTCCGCGACGGCGTACGACAGCCGCTCGTACGTCGGTGAGACCCCGTGCGCCTCGCGGCGCGCGAACTCGACGTACGCCTCGGCGGTTGTCATGCCTTGATCGTCGCAGTCCGCCACCCGGCTTCCGGGACCGGAGCGGCGGCCGGAACTTCAACGATCATTCGCGGGGACTCCACGGTCTGTTCAGCCGTCGCCGCGCCTGGTTGAGCAGGCTGAGTGGACGGTCGGGCCAGGCGCGGTGCGACCGGCAGCAGACCGGGAGTGGAATCAGTGCGTAGACAGTCGATGAGCTGGGCGTTCGCCGCGGTGGCGACAGGTGTCGTCGTGGGCATGGTGCCTCCCGCCGTGTCGGGCGCGATCGGCAGCGCGGCGACCGTGGCCGGCGCGAGCACCGACGGTGACCGGCCTGCGCCGGCCGCGGTAGCGCTCGCCGGTAGCAACGCCCGGACCTGGGTCAACAGCATGTGGTACGGCCTCGCGCGTTCACGCTCCAGCCGCCGCTGGAGACCCAGTACCTGACCCGGGGCACCCACGAGTTCGTGTTCACCCTGGACCCGGCCGCGTACCAGAACTTCAACGTCGACTACTTCGACTTCCGCTACACGGGCAGGCACTGAGCTGTTCCGTTGGCCTCTACCGTGATCACTTGATGCTGGCCAGTTGCCCCCGACCTTCTGTGACTGGTCAGCATCAAGTGATCGTGCGAGCGTCCTGTTCCGGAAGCGCTTGCAAGACGCTCAGCCCGGTAGGAGCAAATGGCGCTGCCCCGGCCTCACACGGGAGGCCGGGGCAGCGCTGGGGCGTACGTCAGCTGCAGCCGCTGGTGGAGCCGCAGCCCTCGCAGACGTAGCAGCTACCGGCGGGGCGCATCTTCGTACCGCAGGTGAAGCAGAGCGGCGCGTCGGCGGCCTTGCCGATCACGGCCTCCAGCAGTTCGGTGCTGGAACCCACGCTCGGGGCCGGCTTGGCGGCGGCCACGTCGGCCATCTCCTGCGCCGGCTGGGCGACGGCCTCGGTCCTGGCCGGGGCCTCGACCGGCGCGGAGGACGCCATCGCGGTGAGGTCCGCACCGGTGACGGCGGCAGCCTCCGCGTCGGCCTCGGCCCGCAGCTGGGCGGCCCGCTCGCCGGCCGTGAAGATGCCCAGCTCGGCGCGGCGCTCGTAGGGCAGGAAGTCCAGCGCCAGGCGACGGAAGATGTAGTCCATCACCGAGGCGGCCATCCGCACGTCCGGGTCGTCGGTCATGCCGGCCGGCTCGAAGCGCATGTTGGTGAACTTGCTGACGAACGTCTCCAGCGGCACGCCGTACTGCAGGCCGATGCTGATGGCCACCGAGAAGGCGTCCATCACGCCGGCCAGGGTCGAGCCCTGCTTGGACATCTTGAGGAAGACCTCGCCGAGGCCGTCGTCCGGGTAGGACGACGCGGTGAGGTAGCCCTCGGCGCCACCGACGGAGAAGCTGACCGTCTCGGACGGGCGCTTCTTCGGCAGGCGCTTGCGCACCGGCCGGTACTCGATGACCTTCTCCACCGCGGCCGGCGCGGCGGCTGCGGTCTCGACGGCGGCCGGCTCGGTGGCCTTGTTGGACTTGGCGACCGAGAGCGGCTGGCCGACCTTGCAGTTGTCCCGGTAGATCGCCAGGGCCTTGAGGCCGAGCTTCCAGCCCTCGAAGTAGATCTTCTCGACGTCCTCGACGGTGGCCGCCTCCGGCATGTTGACCGTCTTGGAGATGGCGCCGGAGACGAACGGCTGGATGGCCGCCATCATCCGCACGTGACCCATCGGGGCGATCGTCCGCTCGCCCATCGCGCAGTCGAAGACCGCGTAGTGCTCCGGCTTGAGGCCGGGGGCGTCCACCACGTGGCCGTGGTCGGCGATGTGCTCGACGATCGCCTCGACCTGCTCCTCGGGGTAGCCGAGGCTGCGCAGCGCGCGCGGCACCGTCTGGTTGACGATCTGCATCGAGCCGCCGCCGACCAGCTTCTTGAACTTGACCAGCGCCAGGTCCGGCTCCACGCCGGTCGTGTCGCAGTCCATCATGAAGCCGATCGTGCCGGTCGGGGCGAGGACGCTGGCCTGCGCGTTACGCCAACCGAACTTGTCACCGATCTTGTTGCCCTGGGTCCACTGCTTGGTCGCCTCGCGGACGATCGCGGTGGCCACCGGGCTGGTCGGCTTGATCTCGTCGTTGGCCGCGGCGTGCTTGCGCATGACCCGCTTGTGCGGCTCGGCGTTGCGGGCGTAACCGTCGTACGGGCCGACGACACCGGCCAGCTCGGCGGAACGGCGGTACGCGGTGCCGGTCATCAGGGACGTGATCGACGCGGCGACCGAACGGCCCTGCTCCGAGTCGTACGGCAGGCCGGTGGCCATCAGCAGGGCGCCCAGGTTGGCGTACCCGATGCCGAGCTGCCGGTAGGCGCGGGTGGTCTCGCCGATCTTCTCGGTCGGGAAGTCGGCGAAGCAGATCGAGATGTCCATCGCGGTGATGACGAACTCGACGGACTTGACGAACTTCTCCACCTCGAAGCCGCCGTCGGCGCGCAGGAACTTCAGGAGGTTGAGCGAGGCCAGGTTGCACGAGGAGTTGTCCAGGTGCAGGTACTCCGAGCACGGGTTCGACGCGGTGATCCGGCCGGTCTCCGGGCAGGTGTGCCAGTCGTTGATCGTGTCGTCGTACTGCAGGCCGGGGTCGGCGCACTCCCAGGCGGCCTGGGAGATGGTGCGGAACAGCTTCTTGGCATCGACGGTGTCGATCACCGAGCCGTCCAGGCGACCGCGCAGGTCGAAGCCCTCGCCCTTCTCCACCGCCGACATGAACTCGTCCGAGACGCGGACCGAGTTGTTGGCGTTCTGGTACTGCACGCTGACGATGTCGGAGCCGCCGAGGTCCATGTCGAACCCGGCGTCCCGCAGCGCGCGGATCTTGTCCTCCTCGCGCGCCTTGGTCGCCACGAACTCCTCGATGTCGGGGTGGTCGACGTCGAGGATGACCATCTTGGCCGCGCGCCGGGTGGCGCCACCGGACTTGATGGTGCCGGCCGAGGCGTCCGCGCCGCGCATGAAGCTGACCGGACCGGAGGCCGTGCCGCCGGAGGAGAGCAGCTCCTTGGAGGAACGGATCCGGGAGAGGTTGACCCCGGCCCCCGAGCCGCCCTGGAAGATCCGCCCCTCCTCCTTGTACCAGTCGAGGATGGAGTCCATGGAGTCGTCGACGGAGAGGATGAAGCAGGCGCTGACCTGCTGCGGCGACGGCGTACCGACGTTGAACCAGACCGGCGAGTTGAAGCTGAACACCTGGTGCAGGAGCATCCAGGTCAGCTCGTGCGCGAAGATCTCGGCGTCGGCCGGGCTGGCGAAGTAGCCGTACTCCTCGCCGGCGGTGCGGTAGGTCGTGACGACCCGGTCGATGAGCTGCTTGAGCGACCACTCCCGCTCCGGGGTCCCCACCGCGCCCCGGAAGTACTTGGTGGTGACGATGTTCGCCGCGTTGACGCTCCACGACTCCGGGAACTCCACGCCCCGCTGCTCGAAGTTGATCGAGCCGTCCCGCCAGTTCGTCATCACGACGTCCCGGCGCTCCCACGAGACCTCGTCGTACGGGTGGACACCCTCCGTCGTCCACACGCGCTCGATCTTCAGCCCCGCGCCTGCCTTGTTCCGTGAACGGCTCGTTGTCACGCCGTCGCCCCCCTCGTCTGCGCGGTCACCCACCACGCGTCCTGATCTCTCGGAAAAACAGTGAAGTCTCAGCTGGTACGGCCGGCGGCCTCGACCGCGTCGGCACGGCCCTGCTCCCGGGCTCGCGCCACGGCCCGCAACGTCTCGATCTCGCGCTCGAAGTCGGCGAGCGAGTCGAAGGAGCGGTAGACGCTGGCGAACCGCAGGTAGGCGATCTCGTCCAGGTCGCGCAGCGGACCCAGGATCGCCAGGCCCACCTCGTGACTGGGGATCTCGGCGGCCCCCTTGGCCCGGACGGTCTCCTCCACCCGCTGCGCGAGCAGCGCCAGGGAGTCGTCGTCCACCGGCCGGCCCTGGCACGCCTTGCGCACCCCGCCGATGATCTTCGTACGGCTGAACGGCTCGGTCACCCCGCTGCGCTTGACGACCGCGAGGACCGCCTCCTCGACGGTGGTAAACCGCTTGCCGCACTCCGGGCACGAGCGCCGTCGTCGGATGAGCTGGCCGTCGTCGGCCTCCCGCGAGTCGACCACGCGGGAATCGGCGTGCCGGCAGTACGGACACCGCATCGCGGACCCCCAATTCATGATCAATCGCCTCGTACCGGATGCACCCGGGCACGGAGAACCACGACGGCGCCATGGGCTCATGGCGCCCGCCGTGTTCGACCTTACGGGAGTGCGGTCGGTAGTCGGACCCAACCTGTGGGCAACTTACGCCCGTGTCACTACTACATCTAGGGGTCGACCGTATGTCGCCGAGGAACGCGGGTCAAGTTGACCGGCGTGTCCGGCGCGTCACGGACCATCCGGTCATCCACCCCCGGCGGAACCAACGCGGACACCCCGCCCGGGTTACCGGCCGCACGGCCCGAGCGAGACGGAAAACGGCCGACAATCGAACGCGCGTGCTACCCGACGTACCATTTATCAGAACATCCGTACGACCGGAGCGGTTTTTCACCCCGACACGCCGGTGAGAGGTCGTACAGATGTTTGAAAATGACCGATCTCACCTATACGGTCAGGAACAACCGCACGCACCACGAGCCGACGAGGCACCCAGCGCCGACCAGGGAGGACGGACGTGACCGAGGACCGGGCCAGCCGGCCGAAGAGCCCGCAGCAGATCACCGAGGCGGGCCCGCCAGCCACCCGACGCCGCACCGCCGCGCGCAGCCGGACGGGTCAGCCCGCCGTGCGCCCGGTCACGCCGGTGGTCAGCGCCTTCCCCGACCCAGCGACGGTCGACCTGACCGCCCGCCAGCGTCGCATCCTGGAGTTCATCCGCACCTGGGTGGAGCGCCACGGCTACCCGCCGAGCGTCCGGGAGATCGGCGAGGCGGTCGGCCTGGTGTCGCCGTCGAGCGTCGCCTACCAGCTCAAGGAGCTGGAGAAGAAGGGCTTCCTGCGCCGCGACCCCAACCGTCCCCGCGCCGTGGACGTCCGCGCCCCGAGCGAGGCCATCGACGACGAGCTGTCCCGCGCCCAACGACCCACCCCGGCGTACGTGCCGATGCTCGGCCGGATCGCCGCCGGTGGGCCGATCCTCGCCGAGCAGGCGGTGGAGGACATCTTCCCCCTCCCCCGCGAGCTGGTGGGCGAGGGTGAGGTGTTCATGCTCCAGGTCAAGGGCGACTCGATGCTCGACGCGGCGATCTGCGACGGCGACTGGGTCGTCGTCCGGCAGCAACCGACCGCCGACTCGGGCGAGATCGTCGCCGCGATGCTCGACGGCGAGGCGACCGTCAAGACCTACCGTCGGCGCGACGGCCACGTGTGGCTGATGCCGCAGAACCCGGCCTTCGACCCGATCCCCGGCGACGACGCCACCATCATGGGCCGGGTCGTGGCGGTGCTCCGCCGGATCTGAGCGACCGACCCCGCGGGTGGGCGTCCACGACGCTCACCCGCGTCGCCCGACCCGTTCACCCCGCCGAGCGGGCCGGCCGGGCGGGACCGTCGCGATCAGGCCCCGGGGTGGCGCTGACCGCGTCAGTAGCGGTCGCCCCGATGGCCACGACCGCCGCCGGGATACTGCCGGTACGGGTCGACGGGCGCGTCGTCCTCACGCCGGCGGCTGGGCCGCTGGCCCCGGTGGTCCGGCTCCGGCCCACCGCGCCTCGGCGGCTCCGCCCGACCCCCGCTGGGCTGGCCACCGCCGCCGTACACGCCGCCGCCCGGCCGGCCACCGGTGCCCCCGGGTCGACCCCCGCCATCGCCGCCACCGCTACCACCGGCGCGGCCACCGCCACCGCCGCCACCGCCGGCGCGGCCACCGCCACCACTGCTACCGCCGGCGCCACCAGCGCGGCCACCGCCACCACCGCCGTACACACCGCCGCCGGCCGGGGCGCTGCCGCCCCCGCCGGGCCGAGCCGCACCGTAACCGCCACCTCCCGCGCCAGCCGGACGCGCACCCCCGCCGCCGGCAGGACGGCCGCTCCCGCCACCCCCGCCGGCTGGGCGCGCGCCTCCCCCGCCGTAGACGGCGCCGCCGGCAGGAGCGGGACCGCCCCGGCCGGAACCGCCGTAGACCCCGCCACCCGCCGCCGCGCCGCCGTACACACCGGCGTTCGGACGGCCACCGCCGGGCGGAGCACCGTCGACGCCGGGCGTGCCACCGCGGTCGTCCGGGTCGTCCGCCGAATCGTCCGCGGCGGGCGGGCGACGGCGGGCTCGAACGATGCCGACGATGCCGGCACCGACGAGCAGCAGACCGAGTACGCCGACCGCGCCCACCAGATAGGTGATGTCGTCGAAGCTGAGCCCGTCGATCCAGGACTTCCCGGCCGCCGGCTTGGGGCCCGCCGCCCCGGCCAGCGGTGCCGCCGCGCTCGTGGACGGCGTGTAGCTCAGGACGTCGACCGGTTCGTCGGCGGTGAGTTGACCGCCGTCGGAGACCGTGACGAAGGTCTTGCCGTCCGGGGTGTAGGAGATCGCCTCGCCGAACGGGTCGGCCAGCGGCGTCACCCGCGGCTTGCCGGTGGTGAGCGCCCCGACGATGTCGTCACCGGTGACGTCGTACTCGAAGGCGTCCGCGTACGTCCGGATGACGACGCGGGTGCCGTCCGGCGATCGGGCGGCGCCGGTGATCGCGGCCCGTCCGTAGACGCTCAGCGGATTCTCGGTGGTGGTCTTCGGCAGCTTGATCTCGCCGACCTTCTTCATCGGCACCGGCGTGGTGTCGCCGTTCTTCAGCTTCGCCGCCGGGGTGAAGATCTCCGAGTTGCCGCTCGCCACCTTGGTGATGATCAGTGGCAGGCCGCCGGCCCCCACCAGCAGCGCCTCCGCGTCGTGCGGCTTGTTCTCCGGATACGAGAGCCGGTGCAGCAGCGGCTGCTTGTTGCCGGTGATCGGCATCGTCCAGACCGCGATCCGGGTCCGCCGCTCCTTGCTGGTGGTGTTGTCGCCGATGTCACCGATCCAGAGGGTGTCGCCCTTCGGCGACAGGGCGAGATCCTCGGTGTCGAACGGTCCCTGACCCGAGTAGCGGACCGGCTCCTTGACGACCTTGCACTTGCTGTCGAGGAAGAAGACCCGCTTACGCCCCTCGACGTCGGTGCCGTCGTTGATGACGATGTAACCGGTCTTGGTCGCCACCAGGCCGGACAGCTCCCGCAGACGCTCGTCGGTGACCGAGCAGCGCTTCTTACCAGGGGTGGCGGCGGGCGGCTGTGATGATCCGGGAGCGGGAGCGGGAGCGGCTACGGCGACTCCGGCCAGCGCCACGGTTGCCCCGAGCAGGCCGAGGGCAACCGTGACCGAGGAAACAACGCGGCGCATTCGGCCAGTGTCGCATGCCGCGCGTTTCCGGTGGATGACGCCGGGGCCGCTCAGGGCCGGC
Source organism: Micromonospora sp. DT4 (assembly GCF_049841675.1). Taxonomy (NCBI): domain Bacteria; kingdom Bacillati; phylum Actinomycetota; class Actinomycetes; order Micromonosporales; family Micromonosporaceae; genus Micromonospora; species Micromonospora sp. DT4. Next base: position 37,655 of record NZ_JBNCKT010000006.1, on the reverse strand, counting down.
TGCCGACCGCCTGGCCTTCCCGCGCAACGTCGTACGGCGCCAGCTCGGCAGCGAGTGCCGCGCTGACCCGCACGTGCAGCAGGGTGCCCTCCGCCAGGTGCGACGTGCTGAGCACCTCGCCCGAGCGGTGCACCCGGGACACGAGGTCGCCCCGGTCGTACGGCAGGACGGCCCGGACCTCCACCGCGGGTTGCGGCAGCCGCTCCTCGATCGCCGCGCGCAACCCGTCGATCCCGCGACCGGAGTACGCCGAGACGAAGATCGCGTCCGGCCAGAGGCGCTTGAGCCGCAGCAGCGTGTCCTCGTCGGCGGCGTCCGTCTTGTTGACCACCAGCAGCTCGGGGAGTCGGTCGGCGCCGACCTCGGCGAGCACCTCGTGCACCGCCCGCACCTGCTCCTCGGGATCCGGGTGGGTGCCGTCGACGACGTGCACCACCAGATCGGCCTCCGCGACCTCCTCCAGCGTCGACCGGAACGCCTCGACGATCTGGTGCGGCAGGTGCCGCACGAAACCAACCGTGTCGGAGAGGGTGTAGAGCCGCCCGTCGGAGGCGGTGGCCTTGCGGGTGGTCGGGTCCAACGTGGCGAAGAGCGCGTCCTCCACCAGCACGCCCGCGCCGGTCAGCCGGTTGAGCAGGCTGGACTTGCCGGCGTTGGTGTAGCCGGCGATGGCCACGGCAGGCACGGAGTTGCGGGTACGACGAGCACGCTTGGTGACGCGTACCGTGCGCATGCTCTTGATCTCACGGCGGAGCCGGGAGATGCGGTGGCGGATGCGCCGCCGGTCGGTCTCCAGCTTGGTCTCACCGGGGCCACGGACACCCACACCGCCGCCGGCGCCGCCGCCACGACCGGAACCACCGGTCTGCCGGGACAGCGTCTCACCCCAACCGCGCAGCCGGGGCAGCAGGTATTCGAGCTGTGCCAGCTCGACCTGCGCCTTACCTTCCTTGCTCTTGGCGTGCTGGGCGAAGATGTCGAGGATCAGCGCCGTACGGTCGACGACCTTGACCTTGGTGCGCTGCTCCAGGTTGCGCAACTGCGACGGGGACAACTCGCCGTCGCAGATGACCGTGTCGGCGCCGGTGCTGAGCACCACCGCGCCGAGGTCGTCGACCTTGCCGCGACCGATGTACGTGGCCGGGTCGGGTCGCGTACGACGCTGGATGAGCCCTTCGAGCACCTGCGAGCCGGCGGTCTCGGCGAGCGCGGCCAGCTCGGTCAGGGAATTCTCCGCGTCGGTCACCGTGCCCTCGGTCCAGACGCCCACCAGGACGACCCGCTCCAGCCGCAGCTGGCGGTACTCCACCTCGGTGACGTCGGTGAGCTCGGTTGACAGGCCCGGGACGCGTCGGAGGGACTGTCGCTCCGACAGCTCCATCTCGCCGGTGGTGACGTCGTCGAGCTCGTCCTCGACGGGGACAAAGCTCTCCTGGTCTCGCAAGCGGTTCTCCTGTCCGTTCTGTAGGTAGAACGTAATCCTGACATGTCACAACGCCCTGCGCACCTGCTATATGCCCGTGCTGGAGGTCGCCAAAGGTGGGGGCGAATACCAGTCGACCTCCACAACCCGGTAGAAATGCTGGGCGGCGGCCGACCGGCCGCACAGCCGTGACGGAGGGATCCCGTGGCCATCACCCGACTGCCGAGCGCCGGATTTTCGATCACCATCCGGATCGCCGTGACCGCGGACGCCTCCTCGATCGGCCGGCTCACCACCTCCGTCGGTGAGGCCGGGGCGATCGTCACGGCGCTGGACGTCGTGGACTCGGACCCGACCCACGTGATCGTCGACCTCACCTGTGACACCGCCGATGCCAACCACGCCGACCAGGTGGTCGAGGCGCTGACCGCGCTCGACGGCGTGGACGTGCGCAAGGTGTCGGACCGGACGTTCCTCCTGCACCTCGGCGGCAAGATCGAGGTGACCTCGAAGGTCGCGCTCCGCAACCGCGACGAGCTGTCCCGCGCGTACACCCCGGGGGTGGCCCGGGTCTGCATGGCGATCGCCGAGAACCCGGCGGACGCCCGGCGGCTGACCATCAAGCGCAACACCGTCGCGGTGGTCAGTGACGGCTCGGCGGTCCTCGGCCTGGGCAACCTGGGTCCGGCCGCGTCGCTGCCGGTGATGGAGGGCAAGGCCGCGCTGTTCAAACGCTTCGGCGGGGTGGACGCCTGGCCGGTGGTGCTGGACACCCAGGACACCGACGAGATCGTGCAGATCGTCAAGGCCATCGCGCCCGCGTACGGCGGGATCAACCTGGAGGACATCGCCGCGCCGCGCTGCTTCGAGATCGAGGCCCGGCTGCGCGAGGCGCTCGACATCCCGGTCTTCCACGACGACCAGCACGGCACCGCGATCTGCGTGCTGGCCGCGCTGACCAACGCGCTGCGCGTCGTGGGCAAGCAACTCTCGGACGTCCGGGTGGTCGTCTCCGGCGCCGGCGCAGCCGGCACCGCGATCATGAAGCTGCTGCTGCGTCAGGGCGTCGGCGACATCATCGCGTACGACCGCCAGGGCGCCCTGCACCGCGGCCTGACCGACCTCAACCCGGCCTGGCAGTGGCTGGCGGAGAACACCAACAAGGAGAACTACTCCGGCGACCTGCCTGGCGCGATCCGGGGCGCCGACGTGTTCATCGGGGTCAGCGCGCCGAACCTGCTCAGCGGTGACGACATCGCCGCCATGGCGAAGGACGCGATTGTGTTCGCGCTGGCCAACCCCGACCCGGAGGTCGACCCGCGGGAGGCGCGCAAGCACGCCGCGGTGGTCGCCACCGGCCGCTCCGACCAGCCGAACCAGATCAACAACGTGCTCGCCTTCCCAGGCGTGTTCCGCGGGATGCTGGACGCGCACGCCGAGGAGTTCACCGAGGAGATGGCGATCGCCGCCGCCCGGGCCATCGCCGACGTCGTCGGTGAGGACAAGATCAATCCGACGGTGATCGTGCCGAGCGTCTTCGACTCGCGGGTGGCCCCGGCGGTCGCCGCCGCCGTCCGCGCCGCCGCGCACAACCCCAGCCCACTTCCGGCCGCCGACCCCGGCCCGGCCGACCTCCCGGAGATCGCCGCCACCGCCAGCGCCACCCCCTGACCAGGTCGGCGCCTGCGGGTGCCGGGGCGAGGGAGGCTAGCCCAACCGGGCCGTTCTCCTCCTTTGCTCTGCTTCAACCGACGCAACACCTGGTGTCCGATAACCGGACACTGGGGTGTTGCGCGGGTTGAAGCAGAGCAAAGGGCCGACAACAACCGACGGCAGCCGACGGCACCCCGTGAGCGGACGGCCTCAGCGCCGGAACGCGGCGGACAGGGTGGAGAGGTCGACCTCGCCGCTGGCCACCAGGACGGCCGGGCCGCAGAGCCAGCAGGAGTCCTCGGTGACCGTCACGGTCAGGCGGCCGCCGGGGACGTCCACCGCCACCACACCGGCGTCCCGGCCGGCGTCGCGCAGGGCCACGGCGGCCACCGCGCAGGCGCCCGTGCCGCAGGACAGGGTCTCGGCGCTGCCGCGCTCGTACACCCGCATGAGGCTGTGCCCGTCGGTGTCGTCGACCGCGTCGCCCGGAACGATGAACTCGACGTTCGCGCCGGCCGGGAAGACCGTCGGGTCGAACCCGGGCGCGACGGTCAGATCCAGCGCGGACAACTCCACGCCACTCGGTAGGACGCACACCAGGTGCGGGTTGCCGACGTCCACGACCGTGCCGGACAGGGTCAGACCGCCCAGGGTGGCGCTCGACTCGTCGTACACCCGGGGGCGGCGCATCTCGACGGACACCGCGCCGCCCTCGACCAACGCGCGCACGACGCCGGCGCGGGTGGCCACCGGCAACGCCGCGCCGGCGGGCGTGGCGAGCCCGCTGTCGAGCAGGTAGCGCACGAAGACGCGCGCGCCGTTGCCGCACATCTCGGCGAACGAGCCGTCCGCGTTCCAGTAATCCATGAACCACTCGGCCTCGCCGGCCTGGTCGGCGCCGTCGGGGTGCTTGGCCGCGCGGACCACCCGCAGAACGCCGTCCGCGCCGATGCCGCGCCGCCGGTCGCAGAGCGCCGCGACCAACTCCGGGGTCAGGTCGAGCTGACCGTCCGGGTCGGGCAGGAGGACGAAGTCGTTGCCGGTGCCGTGCCCCTTGGTGAACTCCACGACCCCATCATCGCGCAGCGGCCGGCACCAGGCGCAGGGCGGCCTCGATCAGGTCCGGCGCGGCCGAGTCGAGCCACTGGACGCGGGAGTCGCGCCGGAACCAGGACCGCTGCCGGCGGACGAAACGCCGGGTGGACCGGATCGTCTCGTCGTGCGCCTGTTCCTCCGTCAGCTCGCCGTCGAGCAGGCGCAGCACCTGCTGGTAGCCGAGCGCACGGCTGGCCGTCCGCCCGTCGGCCAGACCCCGGCCCACCAGCTCACGGGTCTCGTCGACCAGCCCGTCGGCCCACATCCGGTCCACCCGCAGCGCGATCCGCTCGTCCAGCAGCCCGGTGTCCAGGTCGACGCCGAGCTGCACCGACGGGTAGTACGGACTCGGCTGCGGCAGCGACGCGGTGAACGGCGCGCCGGTCAACTCGATCACCTCCAGCGCCCGGACGATCCGCCGGCCGTTGCCCGGCAGGATGCCCTCGGCGGCCACCGGGTCGACGGCACGGAGCCGCGCGTACAGCGGCGCCGGCCCGACCTCGGCCAACTCGCGTTCCAGCCGCTCGCGCAGCGCCGCGTCGGTGCCGGGGAACTCGAACCGTTCCAGCACCGCCCGCACGTACAGCCCCGAGCCACCCACCAGCAGCGGCACCCGACCCCGGGACAGGATGTCGTCCACCGCCGCGCGGGCCAACCGCTGGTACTCCGCGACGCTGGCCGGCTCGGTGACCTCCCAGATGTCGAGCAGGTGGTGCGGCACCCCGTTCCGCTCGGCGGCGGTCAGTTTGGCGGTGCCGATGTCCATGCCCCGGTAGAGCTGCATCGAGTCGGCGTTGACCACCTCCCCGTCGAGGGCGTGCGCCAGCGCGATGCTCAACGCCGACTTGCCCGCCGCCGTCGGCCCCACCACCGCGACGACTGTCACATCCGCTCCCAGGACGCCACGAAGTAGGCCACCCCGTAGGGCGCCGACTCGTGCAGCAACCCGCCGCGCCACCCGCCGCCGCTGGCGCGGGCCGCGTCGGCGAGCACCTGCCACGCCGCCCGGCCGGCGACCTTCAACTGCGCCGACACACTCGGGTCCAGGTCGCGCAGGGCGTCCACGTCCGCCTCGGCCAGGGCTGCGGCAACCCCCTCGTCGTACGGGAGAGCGCGCTGGTCGTCGTACCCGGGCGCCTTCTGGCCCCGGCAGGCGGACCCGTCGCCGAGCACCAGCAGCGCCACCCGGTCACCGGCGGCGGCGACCTCCGCGGCGAGCGCGGCCACCTCGGCCGGTCCGGCGTCGGCGGTCACCTGCATGGCGGTCACCTGCGTCGCCGGCGTCGGCGTCGGCGGGACGGCCGCCTGTCCGGGCGTCGCCTGGTCGTTCGTCGTCGTGGGGAGCGGGGCGTGCCGGGACAGCAGCCACGCGCCGATGGTCAGGCTCAGCGGCAGCACGGCCCCCCGGTCGGGCTGACCGGAGACCAGGGGCACCTCCAGGTCGACACCCCAGGGCTGGAGGGAGCCGGTGGCCGGGGGTTGGATCGGACCGGTCACCGGGCCGACGCCGAGCAGCACCACCGCGTCCGGAGCCGTGGCCAACAGCCGGCGAACAGCGAGGTCACAGGCCGCCCGCAGGTCGTCCAGTTCCCTGGCGGCGGCACCGGCCACTTCGGGCACGAGCAGGGGCGGATGTGGGCAGACAGCGGCGGCGACCAGTGGCACCCGTTCACCGTAGCGGGAATCCCCGGTGCGTCTCCGCGGCGATCCGGTCAATCAGGCCCTAGGACACCGTATGGTCACGGTCGGCGATAGGCGCTCGACGCGGACCGGGTCGGACCTGTGACAATGCCGGAAGCAACTTGGCTGCGCCGTGGCGGCGACGGGGGACGGCTCCCTCGACGCCGGGAGAACGAGGATGGGCACATGAGCGACTGGACTGCCTTCGGACGGGTGGACGCGGACGGCACCGTCTACGTCAAGACCGCCGAAGGCGAGCGGGTGGTCGGATCCTGGCAGGCAGGAGCACCGGAGGAGGGCCTCGCGCACTTCGCGCGCCGCTTCGCCGACCTGGTCACCGAGGTGGACCTGACCGAAGCGCGGCTCAACTCGGGCGCGGCGGACGCCGGGCACTCGTTGAGCACGATCCGGCGGATCCGCGCCACGCTGCCGGAGGCCCACGTGGTCGGCGACATCGACGCCCTGGCCGCCCGACTGGACAAGCTGGCGACCCTCGCCGAGGAGAAGGCGACCGAGGCGCGTGCCGCCCGGGACGTCGCCCGGGGTGAGGCCCTGGCCCGCAAGACCGCCCTGGTCGAGGAGGCCGAGAAGCTCGCCGCGGAGTCGACCGGCTGGAAGACGGCCGGTGACCGGCTCAAGGAGATCCTCGACGAGTGGAAGACCATTCGCGGGGTCGACAAGAAGGCCGACGGTGAGCTGTGGAAGCGGTTCGCCGCCGCGCGGGACGGCTTCACCCGGCGTCGGGGCGCCCACTTCGCCTCGCTGGACGCGACGCGCAAGCAGGCGCAGACCGTCAAGGAAGAGCTGGTCGCCGAGGCCGAGAAGATCAAGGACTCCACCGAGTGGGCGGCCACGGCCAACCAACTCAAGGAGCTGATGACGCAGTGGAAGGCCGCCCCGCGTGCCTCCAAGGAAGCCGAGCAGAAGCTCTGGGAACGGTTCCGGGCCACGCAGGACGCCTTCTTCAGCCGGCGCAGCGAGGTCTTCTCCGCCCGGGACAACGAGCAGCGCGGCAACCTGGAACGTAAGCAGGCCCTGCTGGCCGAGGCCGAGGCCCTGGACATCGACGCCGACCCCAAGGGCGCCCAGGCCAAGCTGCGGGAGATCCAGGCCCAGTGGCACGAGGCCGGCCGAGTGCCCCGCGAGGCCGCCGCCGGGCTGGAGCGCCGGTTGCGTGTCATCGACGACAAGGTCCGCGAGGTGATGGACTCCGCGTGGCGGCGTACCACCAAGGAGGACAACCCGCTGCTCGCCCAGATGCGGGCGCAGGTGGCGGAGGCCGAGGAGCGGCTGGCCCGGGCGCAGAGCGCCGGGGACGCCCGTCGGATCAAGGAGGCCGAGCAGGCCCTCGCCTCCAAGCGGCAGTTCCTTCAGCTCGCCGAGCAGGCCGGCTGACCTGACACCGTCCGGAGCCCCCGGTCCCTCTCGGGACCGGGGGCTCCAACGTGTCCGGCGCTCACACCCGCGCGTCCCGCGTTCCGGCGTTCCGGCGCCCCCGCGCCCCGGCGCCCCCGCGCCCCGGCGCCCCGGCGCCCCCGCCCCGCGCCCCGCGCCCCGCGCCCCGCGCCCCGCGCCCCGCGCCCCGCGCCCCGCGCCCCGCGCCAAGATTCACGCAACTTCCCGGCGGGCAGTTGACGCATTGAGGTGGGCTGATGAGAATGGGCGACGGAGTCAGGTAGGGCCACCGGGCCGAGGGCGACGACGGCGAGCATCGCTGTCGAGGATCGGCCGGTGAGCTGCCGCGAGTTTCCCGTCCGCGTGACATGGGCCGTCGCGCACTGTCCGCGTACCCCAAGGGGACCGTGACGTGCGGACGGCCGCCCGCCGGCGTCGTCGCTCGACGGCGTCGTGCCTCCGAAGTGGAGCTCGAATGATCCGTGGTACAGCTCTTGGCGGCGCGCTGACCGCGCTCGCCACCGCAGCGGCCGGCGTGTTCCTCGCCGCCGCCGTCAGCACCACCCCGGCTTCCGCCGCGGGTACCGGCACCGGCTATCTGCACACGAACGGTAACCAGATCGTGGACAGCACCGGTGCCACGGTCCGGTTGACTGGCATCAACTGGTTCGGCATGGAGACCGACAACAAGACCTTCCACGGTCTGTGGTCGAGCAATCCGTGGCGGGGGCAGCTCGACACGATGGCCCGGCTGGGCTACAACACGTTGCGGGTGCCGTACTCGAACGACGCGCTGAAGCCGGGCGCGACGGCCACCGGGATCAACGATTTCGTCAACCCGGACCTGATCGGGCTCTCGCCGTTGCAGATCCTGGACAAGGTGATCGACTACGCCGGCAGCAAGGGGATGCGGATCATCCTGGACCGGCACCGGCCGACGTCGGCCGGGCAGTCGCCGCTGTGGTACACGTCGACGGTCTCCGAGGCGACCTGGATCAACGACTGGAAGATGCTCGCCCAGCGGTACGCGGGCAACCCCACGGTGATCGGCGCGGACCTGCACAACGAGCCGCACGCCGAGGGCACCAACCCGGCGGCCACCGGCGCGTGCTGGGGGTGCGGTGACACCACCCGGGACTGGCGGCTCGCCGCCGAGCGCGCCGGCAACGCCATCCTCGGTGTCCAGCCCAACTGGTTGATCTTCGTGGAGGGGGTGAGCTGCCCGAGCGGTGGCCTCTCCAACGTCTGGGACAACGACCCGAGCAACGACGAGGACTGCGGGTGGTGGGGCGGCAACCTGTCGAAGGCGGGTCAGTTCCCGGTACGCCTGAGCGTGGCGAACCGGCTGGTCTACTCGCCGCACGAGTACGCCACGTCGGTGTACCGGCAGACCTGGTTCGACGCCCCGGACTACCCGGCGAACATGCCGGCCATCTGGGACAAGTACTTCGGTTACCTCTACAAGCAGAACATCGCCCCGATCATGATGGGCGAGTTCGGCAGCACTCTGGCCGACCCGAAGGACAAGGTGTGGCTGGAGAAGTTGATGGCGTACACCGGTACCGGGGTGACCGGGATGTCGTTCACCTACTGGTCGTGGAACCCGAACTCGGGCGACACCGGCGGCATCGCGCTCGACGACTGGACCAACATCAACACCACCAAGCAGGCGATCCTGCAGCCGTACCTGATCGCGCCGAACGGCGGCGGACCCACCGGCGGGCCGACCGGTGGCCCCACGGGCGGCCCCACCGGCGGGCCGACGAGCACGCCCCCGGGCGCCTGTACGGCCACCTACCGGCAGGTCAACGCCTGGCAGGGCGGCTTCCAAGGTGAGTTGACCGTCAAGAACACCGGTACGGCCGCAGTGAACCCGTGGACCGTTACCTGGAGTTGGCCGTCCGGAGTGACGCTGGGCAGTGGGTGGAATGCCACCGTCACCCAGTCCGGTACGACGGTCACGGCCGCCGCGCCCAGCCACGCGCCGTCGCTGGCGGCGGGGGCATCGGTCACCGTGGGCTTCACCGCCAACGGTACGGCCAGCGCCCCGGCGACCGTGAAGCTCAACGGCGCCAGCTGTTGAGCCACCGAGGTGGCCGCGCCCACGCCGAGAGCGTCGGCCACCTCGGGCCGGGCGCACGCCGAGGGCGTCGGCCACCTGGGGCGGGCGCAGGCCGGCCCCTTCGTAGGTCGGGCGCACCACGGCCACCGCCGCGCTGGTCACCGGCGGTCTCCTGACGGCCGTCTCGGCCCAGGCGGCAGCCGGCTGTCAGGTCGCCTACTCGGTCGCCAGCCAGTGGCCGGGCGGGTTCACCGGCAACGTCACGGTCACCAACCTCGGCGACCCGGTCTCGGGGTGGACGCTGCGCTGGTCGTACGGGGCCGGCCAGCAGGTCAACCAGGCATGGGGGGCTACCGTCACGCAGAGCGGCAGCCAGGTCTCCGCCGCCAACGTCGATTACAACGGCAACCTGGCCACCAACGGCAGTGCCTCGTTCGGCTTCAACGCGAGCTGGAACAACTCCAGCAACCCGGTGCCGACCAACTTCACCCTGAACAACGTGGCCTGCACCGGCGGCACCACCACCCCGACCACGCCGACCAACCCCGGCACGCCCACCACCCCGCCGATCCCCAGCGATCCGCCGCCGAGCATTCCGCCGCCGACCGGCCTCGTCGGTTGGGCAACCCAGAACGGCGGCACCACCGGCGGTGGAGGTGCCCCGGCGACCACCGTGACGAACGCCTCGGCGCTGACCAGCGCGCTCAACGCGACCGGGTCGGCGGTGATCCGGGTCTCCGGCACCATCTCCTGCTCGGGCATGCTGCGGGTCCGGTCCAACAAGACCATCCTCGGCAACTCCGGCGCGACGATCGCCGGCTGCGGACTCAACGTCAGCGGTGACCGCAACGTCATCATCCGGAACCTGACCTTCCGGGACTGGAACGACGACGCGATCAACGTGCAGGAGTCGGCCACCAACATCTGGATCGACCACAACACCTTCAGCAACGGGTACGACGGCGCGGTCGACATCAAGCGCGGGTCGGACTTCGTCACCGTGTCGTGGAACCGGGTCTTCAACCACGACAAGACCATGCTGCTCGGCCACAGCGACGACAACGGCGCCCAGGACACCGGGCACCTGCGGGTGACCTACCACCACAACTGGTTCGACGGCAGCAAGCAGCGCAACCCGCGGGTGCGCTTCGGCAACCCGGTGCACGTCTACAACAACTACTACCGGGCCAACACTGGCTACGGGGTGGCCTCCACCGAGAACGCCGGCGTGCTCGTCGAGGGCAACTACTTCGAGAACGTGCCCGACACGTACTACCTCGGCGAGGCTGACTCCGGGCCGGGACGGCTGGTGGCCCGCAACAACCACTTCGTCAACTCGCCCGCCGGGCAGACCGGCGGCAGCGTCGCCAGCATCCCGTACTCGTACCAACTGGATACCGCGAGCAACGTCAAGTCCATCGTGACGGGCGGCGCCGGCGCCGGTCGCATCACGGTCTGACCGTGGGTCGGTCGGGGTCCGCCGTGCCGGCGGCCCCGGCGGGGTCAGTGCGCGGCGCAGCCGGTCGTCGCCGCAGGTGTCGCGGCCGGGGTCAGTGCGCGGCGCAGCCGGTCGTCGCCGCGGGCGTCGCGGCCGGGGCACCGACCGTGGGCAGTCCGAGCAACACCCCGGGGGTACGCGGGGAGCGGCCGGCCTCGGCGGCGTCACCGGCCCGGGTCCGGCGGTGCGACAGGGGCGCGCCGTCGGCGTTGAGGTGGTGCGGCGCGGCGTACGTGATCTCGGTGTGCACGATGTCGCCGGGCCGGATCGACCCGGCGAAGCTACCCGCGTCGAAGTGCACGAGCCGGCCGTCGCGGGCCCGGCCGGACAGCCGCCCGGTCCGCTCGTCCTTGCGGCCCTCGCCGACCGCGACCAGCACCTCGACCGTCTCCCCCACGAGGCGCTTGTTCTCCGCCCAGGTGATCTCCTCGACGGTGGCGATCAGCCGCTCGTAGCGCTCCTGCACGACCTGCTTGGGCAGTTGGCCGTCCATCGTCGCGGCGGGGGTGCCGGGGCGCTTGGAGTACTGGAAGGTGAAGGCCGACGAGAAGCGGGCCTCGCGCACCACGTCCAGCGTGCGCTGGAAGTCGGCCTCGGTCTCGCCGGGGAAGCCGACGATGATGTCGGTGGTGATCGCCGCGTCCGGCATCGCCGCCCGGACCTTCTCGATGATCCCCAGGTAGCGCTCGGAGCGGTACGACCGGCGCATCGCCTTCAGCACGTCGTCGGAGCCCGACTGCAACGGCATGTGCAGCGAGTGGCACACGTTCGGGGTCTCGGCCATCGCGGCGATCACGTCGTCGGTGAAGTCCTTCGGGTGCGGGCTCGTGAACCGGACCCGCTCCAGGCCGTCGATCTCACCCGTCGCGCGCAGCAGCTTGCCGAACGCGTACCGGTCACCGAACTCGACACCGTAGGAGTTGACGTTCTGCCCGAGCAGGGTCACCTCCAGCACGCCCTCGTCGACCAGCGCGCGTACCTCGGAGAGGATGTCGCCGGGGCGCCGGTCCTTCTCCTTGCCGCGCAGGGAGGGCACGATGCAGAACGTGCAGGTGTTGTTGCAGCCCACCGAGATCGAGACCCAGCCGGCGTACGTGGACTCGCGGCGGGTCGGCAGCGTGGACGGGAAGACGTCCAGCGACTCCAGGATCTCCACCTCGGCGGCGGCGTTGTGCCGGGCCCGTTCCAGCAGCACCGGCAGCGCGCCGATGTTGTGCGTGCCGAAGACGACGTCCACCCAGGGCGCCTTGCGGACGATCTCGCCGCGGTCCTTCTGTGCCAGGCAACCACCGACGGCGATCTGCATGCCCGGGTGCTTGTCCTTCACGGGGCGCAGATGACCGAGGTTGCCGTAGAGGCGGTTGTCGGCGTTCTCCCGCACCGCACAGGTGTTGAAGACGACGATGTCCGGGGTGTCGTCGGCCTGGGGCGCGCGCACGTAGCCGGCCTGTTCGAGCAGGCCGGAGATGCGCTCGGAGTCGTGCACGTTCATCTGGCAGCCGTAGGTGCGCACCTGGTAGGTGCGCGGGCTGCCCGCCGCTGCGGTAGTCATGACCAGGACAGCGTATCCGGGTCAACCGGATCGCCCCGAACCGAGGAGCACCCGACATGTGCCGAAGCATCAAGACGTTGCGCGAGCCGTTCACCCCGCGGGTGACCAACGCGGACATCGAGGCGGCGGCGTTGCAGTACGTCCGGAAGATCTCGGGCTTCCGGGCGCCCGCCGCGCACAACGCCGCCACGTTCGAGGCCGCGGTGGCCGCCGTGACCGAAGCCACCCGCACCCTGCTCGACCAACTGGTCGTGCGGGGGTCGGGCACTGCCGATCGACCGGCCACCGCCGCCACCGGACACGCCTGACGCCCCGACGCGCCCGGCCCGGCTCGTTCGACCCGGCCGGCCCGGCTTGACCGACCCGGCCGGCCCGGCTTGACCGACCCGGTCGGATCGGCTTGACCGACCCGGTCGGCCCGGCTTGACCGACCCGGCTCGGCTTGACCGGCCGGTCGGTCGGGCTTGAGCGGCCGACCGGATCGGTGACGGCTCAGGCCGCGGCGAGGACCGGTGCGACGGTGTCGGGCGCCCAGCGGGAGCGGTGACACTGCGACCAGCCCCGGCAGCCCGGGTCGCCCAGCGTGCAGAGCCGCTGCCGGCTGAGCACCTCGCCGTCGTCGGTGTCCCGGACGTCGAAGTGCACCGGGCGGACCGTGCCGTCCGGTGCGACGAGCAGGTGCCGGCTGGCGTCGAGCGTGTCGTCACGCAGCAGGCAGTCCCGGCCCAGCAGCCGGGCCAGCGCGGCGATGCTGGCGTGCTCGGAGAGCCGCTCGGGCACCCCGTAACAGTCGATGACCGTCGAAAACTCGCCCGGCGCCTGCCAGACGTCACACACCACCGCGTACGCCGGCAGTCGCACCGGATCCGCCGCAGCCAGCGGCATCACCACCCGACCGAGCGCCTCGGCCAGCGCCGGGTAGACCTCAACGGGTCGTACCCGGTCGATTCTCCAGTTCCACAGCTCGGTCATTCCGCCTCCTCGCTGCGTTCGTCCCACCGGCCTCCGAATCGGGCCTTACTGACGATGGTGGGGGGCATTTGACCCCAGCCGGGGGCAAGTTACCGGTCTGTGACCATTCCGGGCAAAATTTCCCTGAGCGGCATTGCTCGGAGTAGCGGGAAGGTGACAGTTTATCGGGTATCGTGCGCCAGCCACGCCACCTGACGGGCGTGTCCCGGCACCACCTACCACGGTTCCGCGCCCCCTACGCGCCGCCGCTTCCGGCGCCGGGGCCGCGACCGTCAGCGCAGGACGACCAGGTGCTCCCTGCGGGGCAACAGCTCACCCACCACGGGTACGCCCGGCAGCTCACCGGCGACCAGTAGACCGCCGGACGTCTGCGCGTCGGCCAGCAGCAGTCGCTCGTCCTCGTCCGCCGCGCCGAAATCCGTCCACGGGGTGACCCACTCCAGGTTCCGTCGGCTGCCGCCGCTGACGTACCCGTCGCGCAGCGCCTCCCGCGCGCCGGCCAGGTACGGCACCCGGGCCGTGTCGATGGCCACCGTCAGCCGGCTGGCGCGGGCCAGCTTCGAGGCGTGCCCGAGCAGGCCGAACCCGGTCACGTCGGTGCCGCACCGGACACCGGCGGCGACCGCGGCGCGCGCGGCGTCCCGGTTGAGCGCGCTCATCGTGGCGACTGCCTCCGGGAAGCTCTCACCGGTAGCCTTGTGTCGGGTGTTGAGCACGCCCACACCGAGCGGCTTGGTCAGTGACAGCGGAATCCCGGCCTGACCGGCGTCCAGAGTGATCAGTTCCTCGGGTCGTACGGTGCCGGTGACCGCGAGCCCGTACTTCGGACCGTCGTCGTCCACGCTGTGCCCGCCGGCCAGGTGACAGCCCGCCTGCCGGGCCACGTCCTGGCCGCCGCGCAGCACCTCCCGCGCCAACTCCAGCGGCAGCACGTCACGCGGCCAGCAGAGCAGGTTGAGCGCCACCAGCGGGGTGCCACCCATCGCGTACACGTCAGACAACGCGTTGGCCGCGGCGATGCGCCCCCAGTCGTAGGCGTCGTCGACGACCGGGGTGAAGAAGTCCGCCGTGCTGACCAGGCCCGTGCGCTCGTCCAGGCGGACCACCGCGGCGTCGTCGCCGTGGTCCAGGCCGACCAGCAGCTCCGCGGTGCCGGTGGCGGGGCCGAGACCGGCCACCATGACCTCCAGCTCGCCGGGCGGAATCTTGCAGGCACACCCACCGCCGCGGGCGTACTTCGTCAGGCGCACCAGTTCGGTCATGCTCCCATCGTCGCGGGCATCCGATGCCGCCGCCACCGTTGCGGCCCGCGCGGTGACCGAAATCGGACCCCCGACAACGATCGTGACCGGTGTTACCGCTCCGTGACCAACTGGCTTGCGTTACGCCACATCACGCCGCCTACAGTTGCCCAACCGGGGGTCGACCGACCCGATCCGGAGAGGCGACAGGGACGGTGGACAACGTGACGACGGGCCAACCGCTCATCGTGCTAGACGCGGTCAACAAGTGGTTCGGGCCGCTGCACGTGCTGGACGACGTCTCGCTCTCGGTGGGTCGGGGCGAGGTGCTCGTGGTGATCGGCCCGTCCGGCTCCGGCAAGTCGACGCTGTGCCGTGCCATCAACCGACTGGAACCGATCAGCTCGGGAACCATCACCTTCGACGGTCAGCCGCTGCCGGCCGAGGGCAGGCCCCTCGCCCGGCTGCGCAGCGAGGTGGGCATGGTCTTCCAGTCCTTCAACCTCTTCGCCCACAAGACCATCCTGGAGAACGTCACCCTCGGGCCGATCAAGGTCCGCAAGGAGAAGCCCGCCGTGGCCCGCGAGCGCGGTCTGGCCCTGCTCGACCGGGTCGGTATCGCCAACCAGGCGGACAAGTTCCCGGCCCAGCTCTCCGGCGGTCAGCAGCAGCGGGTGGCGATCGCCCGCGCCCTGGCCATGCAGCCCAAGGCGATGCTGTTCGACGAGCCGACCAGCGCGCTGGACCCGGAGATGGTCGGCGAGGTGCTGGACGTGATGACCTCCCTGGCCAGCGACGGCATGACCATGGTCGTGGTCACCCACGAGATGGGCTTCGCCCGGCACGCCGCCAACCGGGTCATCTTCATGGCCGACGGCAAGCTCGTCGAGGACGCCTCTCCGGCGGAGTTCTTCGCCAACCCGCGCAGCGAGCGGGCCAAGGACTTCCTCTCCAAGATCCTCACGCACTAGGCGTCCCGTAGTGGAGCGTGCCGTACAACGGCGGGCTCCGTCGAAGAAGGAGAAGAGTATGCGTATCAAGCGCGTTGCGGCAGTCGCCGCCGTCGCGGCTCTGGCCGTCACCATGACCGCCTGCGGCGGGGACGAAGGCGGCAGCACCGGCAGCTCGGGCGCCAAGGGCATCGTGGGCAAGGCGGAGAAGCAGAAGAAGCTCGTGATCGGCGTCAAGGCTGACCAGCCGGGCCTGGGTCTGCAGACCGGCAGCCAGTACGAGGGCTTCGACATCGAGATCGGCAAGATCGTGGCCAAGGGCCTCGGCGTCGACGCCAACAACATCGAGTGGAAGACGACGGTCTCCTCCAACCGGGAGCCGTTCATCCAGCAGGGCACCGTCGACCTGGTGGTGGCGACCTACACCATCAACGACGAGCGCAAGCAGAAGGTCAACTTCGCCGGCCCGTACTTCATCGCCGGTCAGGACCTGCTGGTCAAGGCCGACTCGACAGTCGCCGGTCCGGAGGGTCTCGACGGCAAGAAGGTCTGCTCGGTCTCGGCGTCCACCCCCGCCAAGCGGATCCAGAGCGATTACCCGAAGGCCAAGCTGCAGCTGTTCGACTCGTACTCCAAGTGCCTGCCACTGCTGGAGAACGGCCAGGTCGACGCCGTCACCACCGATGACATCATCCTCGCCGGCTATGCCGCTCAGTCCCAGTACGCCGGCAAGTTCAAGGTCGTCGGCAAGACCTTCTCCAGCGAGCCCTACGGCATCGGCCTGAAGAAGGACGACAAGGACGGCTGCGAGAAGGTCAACGAGATCCTGAAGACCGCCGCCTCGGATGGCACCTACAAGGCCGCCTGGGACGCCACCCTGGGCAAGAGCGGCAAGGCCGCGCCCGAGCTGGACACCACCAAGCTGACCAACTGCGGCAGCGTCTGATCGGTTTCGAGGGCCGACACCCGCGACCGGGTGTCGGCCCTCGACCCGTGACGACGCCGACGACCTGCCTCTGGGAGCCGACCCGTGCACGTATTCGCTGATCCGACTAACTTCGACGCCTACCTGTCGGGCTTTCTTTGGATCCTCAAGCTGACCGGCGCGTCGGCGGTGTTCGCGCTGGTCCTCGGCGTGTTACTCGCCGCCATGCGGGTCTCGCCCGTGCCGGTACTGCGCGGTTTCGGGACGGCCTGGGTCAACATCTTCCGCAACACGCCGCTCACGCTGGTCATCTTCTTCTGCTTCTTCGGGTTGTACTCCACACTCGGGTTGAGCCTCTCCGACGACCTGAACCGGAACAACTTCTGGCTCGGCGTGGTCGGCCTGTCGGTGTACACGGCCTCCTTCGTCTGTGAGGCGCTGCGATCGGGTATCAAGACGGTGCCCACTGGGCAGGCCGAAGCGGCCCGGGCGATCGGCCTCACCTTCGCCCAGACGCTGCGGATCGTGGTGCTGCCCCAGGCCACGCGTTCCGTGATCGCGCCGCTGGGCAGCATCCTGATCGCGCTCTGCAAGAACGCCACCATCGTCGGGACGATCGGGTTGATGGAGTCCTCGACCGTGATGAAGGACCTCATCAACAGCAACGGCGACGCGGTCATCCCGATCTTCCTGGTCTTCGCCGGCACCTTCGCCGCGTTCCTGATCCCCACCGGCTACGTTTTCGGCTGGCTGGCCAACCGACTGGCGGTGAAGCGCTGATGAGCACGAACTCCGTCCTCTACGACCACCCGGGGCCTCGGGCGCGGGTGCGCAACGCCGTGCTGACCGTCGTCTTCGGAGTCGCCCTGGCCGGACTGCTGTGGTGGGTCTACGCGAAATTCGACGAGGCGGGCCAGTGGGAAGGCGCGCTCTGGAAGCCCTTCACCGAGACGGCGACCTGGACCCAGTTCATCTGGCCCGGCCTGCGCGCCACGCTGTGGGCGGCTGCGGTCGGCATGGTGCTCTCGCTGACGTTCGGCATCGTCCTCGCGGTCGGTCGGCTCTCCGAACGCCGCTGGGTCAGCATCCCCGCCGGCGCATTGGTCGAGTTCTTCCGCGCCGTGCCGCTACTCATCATGATCTTCTTCGTCTTCTACGGCGTGCCCTTCCTGATCCAGGCGCCAGTGACCGCCTTCTGGGCCGTCGTGATCGGGCTGACCCTGTACAACGGCTCGGTCCTCGCGGAGGCGTTCCGCGCCGGGATCCGCTCGCTGCCCGGTGGCCAGTCCGAGGCCGCCTACGCGATCGGCATGCGCAAGAGCCAGGTCATGCAGCTGATCCTCATTCCGCAGGCGGCCCGGGCGATGCTGCCGGTCATCGTCAGCCAACTCGTGGTGCTGCTCAAGGACACCGCGCTCGGCTACATCGTCGCCTACCCGGAACTGCTCCAGCGCGGGGTCAACGACCTCGCCGCGAACAAGGGCAACATCGTCGCCGCGGCGATCGTGGCAGCGGCGATCTACATCGTGATCAACTCGCTGCTCACCGCCCTGGCCAACTGGCTTGACCGGCGCAGCCAGCGACGCGGGATCCGCGCGCAGCGCCGGGTGGCCACCGGTGCCGACCGAGCCGCCGGCACCGCCGGCACCGCCGGCACCGCCGGGGCCATCGTGGGCGAACCGCAGGGCTGACACGAAGCCGGCCGACCGGCAGACTCCGGCAGCTCGGCGCGATCGACCTCACATCCCGGATATCGGGGTATCACCGGCAGCGGGATACCCCGATATCGCGGACCTTGTGTTGATCAAGCGGCGCCGCTGCCGTAGGCGCCGCCGGGTTCAGCGGGCGATCTCGGTGACCCGGGACTCGCGGACCACGGTGACCCGGATCTGACCCGGGTAGGTCAGCTCCTCCTCGATCTGCTTGGCCACGTCGCGGGCCAGCACTGCCGCCCCGATGTCGTCCACGTCGTCCGGCTTGACCATCACCCGGATCTCCCGGCCGGCCTGCATGGCGAAGACCTTGTCCACGCCGAGCTTGCCGGCCGCGATCTCCTCGATCCGCTCCAGCCGCTTGACGTACGCCTCAAGGCTCTCCCGCCGCGCGCCCGGCCGACCGCCGGAGCAGGCGTCGGACGCCTGGGTGAGGACGGCCTCGATGGTCTGCGGCGGCACCTCGTTGTGGTGCGCCTCGATGGCGTGCACCACGTCCTCGTGCTCGCCGTACTTGCGGGCCAGGTCGGCGCCGATGATGGCGTGGCTGCCCTCGACCTCGTGGGTGAGCGCCTTGCCGATGTCGTGCAGGAACGCCGACCGCTTGATGGTGGGCACGTCCAGCCGCAGCTCGGCCGCCATGATGCCGGCGATGTGCGCGGTCTCGACCAGGTGCTTGAGCACGTTCTGGCCGTACGAGGTCCGGTAGCGCAGTCGACCCAGCAGGGTCACCAGCTCCGGGTGGATCTCGGTGATACCGACCTCGACCAGGGCGTCCTCGGCGGCGCGCAGGCAGAGTTCCTCCACCTCCTGGCGGGCCAGGTCGTAGACCTCTTCGATCCGGTGCGGGTGGATCCGCCCGTCCAGGACGAGCTTCTCGAGCGTGAGCCGGCCGACCTCGCGGCGTACCGGGTCGAAGCAGGAGAGCAGCACCGCCTCGGGGGTGTCGTCGATGATCAGGTTGACCCCGGTCACCGACTCGAAGGCGCGGATGTTGCGGCCCTCCCGGCCGATGATGCGGCCCTTCATCTCGTCGCCGGGCAGGTGCAGGACGCTGACCACGCTCTCGGCGGTCTGCTCGCTGGCCACCCGCTGGATCGCGTCGACCACGATGTGCCGGGCCCGCTGCTCGGCGGTGTTGCGCGCGTCGGACTCGATGTCGCGTACCAGGAACGCCGCCTCGCGCTTGGCGGACGTCTCGATCGCCTCGATCAGCTCCAGCCGGGCGGACTCGGCGGTGAGACCGGCCACCCGCTCCAACTCCCGGCGGCGCAGCTCCTCTGCCTCGGCCAGCTCGGACTCGCGCTGGGCGAGGGCGGACTCCCGGGCGGCGAGGGTGGCGCTCGCCGCGGTGAGCTGCCGCTCCCGCTCGGCGAACCGCTCGACCTCCTCGGTGTGCAGCCGCTCCCGCTCGTCCATCCGGGCTGCCCGGCGCTCCACCTCGGCGGCCTGTTCCCGGGTGGTGGCGGCGAGCACCGCGACCTCCCGCTCGCCGCTGCGGCGCGCGGCCGTGCGGAGCTGCTCGGCGTCCGCCTCGGCCTGCTTGTGCGCCCGTTCCAGCACGGTGTCCGCCTCGGCGCGGGCGTCGTCGAGGACCCGTCGCGCCTCGGCCCGGGCCGCCTTCGCCTCGGCATTCGCTCCCGCCGCCTCGGCGCGGGCCGCGGAGGCAGCGGACTTCGCCACGTCGATCGTGCTGTTCGCCTGGTCGGCCGCGTCGCGCAGGGCGGCCAGGGACTGCTCCTGACGGTCCTTCTCGGCGATGAAGGCGGGATCCTCCGGGACCGGCGCCGAGCCGATCCGGCGCAGCGTCCGAATGCCGACCAGCACCGCCGCGACCACGACCACGACGAGGATCAGGACGGCCGCGAGGAGCACCACGTCGAGGGCGTTCATGCCGAAACCCCGCGAGGTCCATCCGCGAACCTGTGCCGCCGCCCCGCCATGGCCGCCTCCCCTGAACGTCATGACCGCAGCGACTGTGCCCAGGGCACACTCCTGCGGCTGTGGACGCCCGACCGGAGCGGCTGGCCGTGGGTAGCTCTCTCCGCCGGCGGTGCCCTCGGGCATCGTCGGCGACCGGGTGCAGTTGTCGCGGAGCGCCGGACCGGCCAGTCCGGAACTGCCGCCAAAGGCCGTGGAGCCGGCCAAAGTGATGCTGTTCTGTTACGAGATCTATGTTGTGCGCTTAGCCTGCGCTGGTCGGGCAATGTGAGCCTGTATGGCGAGGCTAGGTCTCCGAGGGCGGTCTGGTCAAGGACTCATGATCAAAATCCCCCAACGGAGAGAAGTTGCAGCGTCACGCAAAGCTGATGTCGTGTCGGACACGGCGGGACAAACACGGCGAGCCGACGCCCTCGATTGGGATGTCGTGCCTGTTCAGCGACCGCACAGGTCCAGCAGGTGGGCCGCGAATGTGACACCTGCGACCTCGCGCGGCGTGTCGAGCGGGAGGATCGCGCCGATCTTGCAGTCTACGGCTGTCGAGATGAGTGGAACGCCCGTCATGTCGAGACCGGAAGTGCAAGATCGGCACGGGTCGGCGTCAGCGGTTGTCACGCTCCAACTCGCCCTCGGCGTCGGCGAGGGCGTCGGCGTCGATCTGCTCGGCGAACTCCGCCGCCTCGGCGCTCTGCGCGGCGAGGGCGTCCTTCACCGCCCGGATGGCCACGCCGGGCGAGTAGCCCTTGCGGGCCAGCATGCCCACCAGCCGGCGGAAGACCGCGTCGGGCTCACCCCGGGCGGTACGCAGCTTGCGCTCCACCAGGGCTCGGGCGGTCTGCGCCTCGGTCTCCTCGTCCAGCTCACCCAGCGCCTCGGTGGCCACCTCGCCGTCCACGCCCTTGCGGCGCAGCTCGTTGGCGAGCGCCCGGCGGGCGAGGCCACGCCCGACGTGTCGACTGGACACCCAGGCGCGGGCGAACGCGGCGTCGTCGATGATGCCGACCTCGTCGTACCGGTCCAGCACCTCGGCCGACACCTCCTCGGAGATGCCCCGCTTGGCCAGCGTCCCGGCCAGCTCGGCGCGGGTACGCGGCCGGACGGCGAGCTGGCGGAGGCAGATCTCGCGGGCCACCTCGGACTCGTCGCGCGGCGTGGACGCCGGCTCGTCCGCCGCCGGCTCATCCGCCGACGGCTCGGCCCGGCGGCCCCGGCGGGGACGCGGCGGATCGGCGGCGTCGCCCGTACGAGGCGGACTGGCATCCCAGCCCCGCCCCGTACGGGCTCGTCGTCCTGCCATGGGTCAGCTACCCGTCAGAAGTCGACAGGCGGCAGCTCGGGGCCACCGGCGGCATCACCCGCGCCGACCCCCACGCCGAGCTTCTCCAGGATCTTCTTCTCGATCTCGGCGGCCACGTCCGGGTTCTCCTTCAGGAACTCCCGGGCCTTCTCCTTGCCCTGGCCGAGCTGGTCACCGTCGTACGTGTACCACGCGCCGGACTTGCGGATGATCGCCTGCTCCACGCCGACGTCAATCAGCGAGCCCTCGCGCGAGATGCCCTTGCCGTACATGATGTCGAACTCGGCCTGCTTGAACGGCGCGGCGACCTTGTTCTTGACGACCTTGACCCGGGTGCGGTTACCGACCACGTCGGTGCCGTCCTTGAGGCTCTCGATGCGGCGCACGTCGAGCCGGACCGAGGCGTAGAACTTCAGCGCCCGACCACCGGTCGTGGTCTCCGGGCTGTTGTGCACCATGACGCCGTCGACGAAGTAGTTGTGGTTGCCCTCGACCTCGATGTCGAACCGGTTCATCGAGCGGGTCTTGGGCTTGACGCGCACGTCGATGATCCGGGCTGGCACCGGCATGAGCTCGGCCGGAACGAACTGCGGCTCGATCGTGCACTGGCCACGGAAGCGCGGCAGCAGCTTGGACTCCATCGCCGCCGGCACGTAGGGCGCGACCAGCTCCTGGAACCGGGCCGACGCGTCGGTGGTGAAGACCACCGACGCGGTGCCACGGGCACCCCGGGAGGCGAGCTTCACGTCCAGTCCGTACGCGTCGCGCAGGTGCTCGACCAACCGGATCCGGCTGCCCTCGGCCATCGCCTCGACGCAGATCTCGATCCGACCGGAGCCACCCTCGGTGCGCTGCTGCAGCCCCTTGGAACGAACGGTGAAACAGCCATCGTCCATGTACCACACCGCAAGGGCCAGCGGGGTCAACGCCTTGAGGTAATCCCAGCTGAGGTGCTTCTTGCCGTCGCCCAGGTAGACAGCTCGGCGCAGCTCGTCGAGCTCCGGCAGCGGGGTGAAATCGGCGAACACGGCACCCCGCGCGTCGGTGCGCCGGGAGTGGGTGATGTTGCCGAGCAGGGAGACCTTCCAATCCAGGTAGGCCGCCTGCGCCGCGCCGTGGCCGAGACGGAACCGGACTCCGTTGCGGCCGCTGCGATTCGGGGAGAGGTTACCGTCACCCAGCAGCGAACCCAGGATGACCTGCCACTGCTGGTCGCTGAGATGGCGGGACTCCGCCAACATGACCCGGTCGCCGGCGATGAGCTCGCCGGCTTCCCGCCATCCGCCCGGCGTACGGACGAGGTGGTTGGGCGTGGCCGCGAACTGCGCACGGCCGTTGCCGCCGGACTTCGCCACGGTGAACTGAAGGAACTCGTCAGCCGGACCGTTGTTGAACCAGTTGGTGATGTGCTTCGGCTCCACCCGGTCGGTCACCGGGTCATAGGAGAGCACCTCGACATCCATCCGCTGGTTGACGATCTTTCCGATCTTCTCCTGCGTGCCGTCGGCCAGAGTGACTCTGGTGGAGTACGACATGCAGCCGAACATCACGCCGATCTTTTCCCGCAGCTGGTTGATGAAGATCGCCGTGGTGCCGGTGTTGCTGAGCACGCCGGTGATCTTACGCAGCGCCTGGCTCATCAGCCGGGCCTGGAGACCCACGTGGCTGTCGCCCATCTCGCCCTCGATCTCGGCGCGGGGCACCAGGGCCGCCACGGAGTCGATGACGATGATGTCCAGAGCGCCGGAGCGGATGAGCATGTCGGCGATCTCCAGCGCCTGCTCACCGGTGTCCGGCTGCGAGACCAGCATCGCGTCGGTGTCGACGCCGAGGGCCTTCGCGTACTCCGGGTCGAGCGCGTGCTCGGCGTCGATGAAGGCGGCGATGCCGCCGGCCCGCTGGGCGTTGGCCACCGCGTGCAGTGCGACCGTGGTCTTACCGCTGGACTCGGGACCGTAGACCTCGACCACCCGGCCACGCGGCAGGCCGCCCACGCCGAGCGCCACGTCGAGCGCGATGGAGCCGGTCGGGATCACCGCGGTCTGGATGACCGGCCGCTCCCCCAGCCGCATCACCGAACCCTTGCCGAATTGCTTGTCGATCTGAGCGAGAGCAAGGTCGAGTGCCTTCTCCCGGTCAGGCCCTGCTGCCATGGTTGCCACCCCTGCCTTCGCCGGCGTCTTTGCTGAGCTTCGCGTCACGCGGACACGCTAGGCGCTGGGTCCGACAGAAAACCAGCCGACGGGCCGCGAGCTGTGGACGAGCACCCCGCTGTGGACAATAGCCGAACAGGTGTACGACTCGACAAGCGACACGCGGAACCGACGAAAAGGCTGCTCAGCGTAGTCGTGCGGGTACGCGGTCGGGATACGCGGCGCACACCGCCCGCCACACCACGTGCGTCTGCTGACCCGATGCCAACGCCTGCTCGATGGTCCGGCCGTCAAGCTGGGACAGCACCTGATCCCGGGCGATGCTCGCCGCGTAGCCCGGCCCGAACGCCTCCTCCAACCGCGTCCAGAAGTCGGTCAGCCGCACGTGATCAATCCTCCTCACCCGGTGCCCCGGTCGGCACCGGGCGCAACGCTAGCGCCACCAGGGGCACGGTCGCGACCGCCGCGAGCAGGGTGAGCACGGGATAACCGGCCACCTGCATGACAAACCCGCTGAGCACCGCGGCACTCGCGCCCGCCAGCCCCATGATCATGTCGGAGAAGCCCTGGACGCTCGGCCGCACACCGGCCGACACCGACTCGGAGAGCAGCGTCGAGCCGGCCACCATCGTCCCCGACCAGCCCAGCCCGAGCAGGACCAGACCGACCGAGAGGCGAGGGGTGTGGTGCCCGGCGGTGCCGGCGACCGCGCAGGCGGCCAGCAGCAACCCGACCCCGCCGAGGATCACCGCCCGCCGGCCGAACCGATCGGTGAGCCAGCCGACCACCGGGGAGAACGCGTACATGCCGGCGATGTGCAGACTCAACACGATCCCGACCAGCCGCAGCACGTCGGCGTCGGCGTGCGACTCGCCGAGCCGGACCGGGGTCATCGCCATCACCGCCACCATGACCAGGTGACCCACCGCCACGGCGGCGATACCGAGCCGGGCGGCGGGCTGTCCGCGTACCACCGACCAGGCCACCCGCATCCCGGCGCCGCGCGACGCGCGCACACCGACCGATGTGGCGCCCGGCCCGACGCCACCACCCGCCGGCGCCTCGGCGGCGGCCCGGCCCGAGACGGCCGGCGGCGCGGCGTCCGGATCGGCAGCCGGTAGATGACCGCCGGGCACGGTCGCGGGCGGCGACGCGGCGTCGGCCGCCGCGAGGCGCCGCGCGGTGAGCAGCGGGTCGGGCCGCAACAGGCCAAGGAGTACGACGGCAGCCAGCACGAATGCCGTCGCGCTGAACGCGAAGGGGCCGGCCAGTGGCGGCAGCCCCCAGTCGGTGGTCACCCGGTCGGCCAGTGAGGCGAAGTTCGGTGCGGCCACCGCACCGATGGTGGTGGCCCAGACGATCAGCGAGAGCTGGCGTCCTCGACGGGCCGGTTCGGCGAGGTCCACGGCCGTGTAGCGGGCCTGGAGGTTGGCGGCGGTACCGCCACCGAAGAGCAGCATGCCGAGAAAGAGCAGCGGCACCGAGCGGGTGGCCGCCGCCAGCACCACCAGGACGCCGCCGACGGCGCCCACCGCGTACGCCAGCACCAGGCCGGGCCGGCGGCCGTGCCGGGCCATGATCCGGGTGACCGGGACGGCGAGCAGCGCCGCACCGACCACCCCGGCGCTCTGCGCGACGCCGGCCGCCGCGGTGCCGGCCACCCGGTCGGCCAGCAGCGCGCCGACCGAGATGCCGATGGTCACGCCGACGCCGCCGATGATCTGCGTGGTGAAGAGCAGCCGCATGGTGCGTCGCTGAATCGGCGCGACGTCGAGCCGGCCGGCGGTACGTGGCACACTCAGGTCGGTGGCCATCGGCGCTCCTCAGGACGGGTACGCCCCCATCCTCGCGCACCCATCCCGCCCCCGCCGCCCCGCCGGCCGCGCACCCCGCCCGCCCCGCGCAGCCCGCCCCGCGCTGCCCAGCCGCGCTGCCCACCCGCGCTGCCCAGCCGTGCTGCCCACCGGCACTGCCCAGCCGCGCTGCCCACCGGCTGCCGTGGTAGCCGTACGAGGGATACCAGACGTGCGACAGGGCTCACCGCCCGGCGATCGATCACCTGATGCTCAACGGCCCACCTTCGCACTGCTGAGCACCAGGTGATCTGCGGGTTAGAACTCGGTGTTCATGATGGCCTCGACCAGAACTTCGCCGGCTGGGGTCAGGTGGACGGTGCCGGCCGAACGGTCTGTGTACAGCAGGCTGCGCCGTTCCAGTGCAGCGAAGGTGTCAGCCCACGGGTCGTCGAACAGGGAGCGACCGCCGAACCGTTCCCGGTGCAGGTCGTCACGCACCGGTTGCAGCGTCGAGAGCGCCATCTTGATCGACCGGGATTCCTTGGCGCGCTGGCCGAAACGAGTGACTGACGAGAGCGGCAGTATGCCCGCCTCCACCGCCTCGATGTACCGGTTCGCGTTGACTTCGGTCATCGCCTCCGACTGTCGGCAACTGGAGCTGCCACCCAGCCCGATGGCGACTTCGGCGTCCTGGCGGTCCTGGTCGACCATGATGGCCTTCCACTTCTCCGGGGCGTGCTCGCGCCGATGGAAGTACATGGTGGGGTGTTCGTTGTACCCGTTCATGGTCAGACCGCCGGCCAACACCTCACGCATCTGGTACTGCTCGCCGAGGGTGGGCCAGTGGTGGCCGTCGTTCGCCAGCTTCTCGCGGTAGCTGGCGAACTGCCAGGCGGCCGGCCGGTCACCGGCGACACCGGTGCGGGTGTCGGTGTACGACCTCAGGTGCAGCTTGGTGCAGACCAGCCCCGGAACCTCGTATCTGGTCACGATGTCGAGGTCGCGGCCGACACTGTCCACGGTCTGATCGAGCAACCCGTACATCAGATCGACGGTCACCCAGTCGAAGCCCAGCTGGCGGGTGTTGTCGAGGAAGGTCCGGCACTCGACTTCGCTGTGCTCACGTCCGGACAGCCGTAGCACCGGATCGTCGAACGACTGCACGCCACACGACAGCTTGCGGCAGCCCTGTTCGAGAAGGAACTCCAGCAGGGGTTTGGTGAAGGTGGTCGGGTCGCCCTCGAACCGAATGGCGGTGTCCGGGGTGAAAGCGAAATTACTCCGGTAGAAGTCGAGCAGCCGGGCCACCGCGTCGAGTGACATCAGCGAGGGCGTGCCGCCGAAGACGTTGAACTCGCCGATCGGGGCCTCGCGAAGGTTCGGCAGCCGATCGAGCCAGAGCTGGGCTTCCCTGATGTTCAGGTCGACCCACTGGTCCACCTTGGCCCGGGTGACCTCCGGCGCGCCCTTGACCAACACCACCGGATACTGGCAGAACCGACACCGGTAACTACAGGTGGGAATGTAGGACCACAGGTGGATCGGACGGGTGTCAGCCAGTTGCGTGTTCAGGTCGTCGAGAAAGGAGTCCACCGGAGCGTCGGGTATGTCGCCGGGAAAGACGTGCGCTCCGAACGGGTCCAGGGCGACGTACTCGAGCAGTCGACGATTCTCCCGAGCGGCGAGGACGTCCACGACGGCCGGCCGCGGATGCGCCGGATCGATGCTGTTCAGCGAGGCCAACGCCGCCTCGTACGGGTCGCTCATCAGAACACCCCTCCGTTGCCGAAGTAGTCGTGTGCCGCACCCGACTCGCGGTCCTCGCAGTAGTAGCGGACGAATTCGCGGAAGCGTTGTGCATCACCCTCGTCGCGGATCTCCTGCAAGCAGTCGGGCAACGGTGGCGGGTACCCGATGTCCGGTCCGACCGTCGCGCGCAGCCGGGCGAACAGCTCGTCGGCGAACTCGAAATAGAGCCGGAAACTGGGTGACTTGTAGGAATGGATGGGCACGAAGTCGATCAGCCGGGATTCGAACTTGATCTCGGCGATCCGTTGAGCCAGTCGCTGCGCCAGCCCTGGCGTGAAAAATTCGACTACCGCGCTTTCGTTGAGTAACGACGGAGTCAGCAGCACTGGAAGAATCATGTTCTTCGGCACGAAGTCCTTGATGGAGAACTCCCACGCCTGGAGCGCCTCGTCGTCGGTGAGATCGGTGCTGACGGAGGGCGGATCACCCGGCCGGATATCACGCATAGTAATGATGCCGCCGGCGCCGTACGCCCGTCCGGCGATCACCTCGTCGATCGCGTGATCGACCCGACGAGGGTTGATCTCCACTCGGGAACCCGGCACGTAGGTGATGTCGTCGCCGCTGGCCCGGACCAGGATGCCGAAATCCCAGTCGTCCGAGAGATGGTTGAGGAAGCGGCCATCCTTGAGCTGGTACGACAGCTCGATGCCGCCCACCCGCTCATATGCCTGCCGTTCCGCGGCGAACCCCTTGCCGTCGGGAAAACCGCCGAACAGTCCGAACGTCACCGCTCGGCACCGCAGCGTCCGGTCGATCGCGTCCCAGAGCAACGGTCGCTGGGTGAAGTGCTCCCGGTCGTAGTAGTAGTCACAGACCCCGATGGCGGCCTTGCTGCCCTCCATCGCGGTCAACAGCTCAGACAACCAGTACGGGTCGACCCAACAGTCCGCGTCCGCCGAGACCAAGTAGAACGGGCGCGGGTCGACGGTGGACGCGTCACGCAGCCGGGCCCGTCTGGCGGCGAAGTCCATCCCGGTCTTTCGGGCACAGGACACGCCCTGCTCCGGCTCCCCGATGACATGGACCTGAAGCCCCGGGTACGTGGCGGCGAGGTGGCGGGCCCGAGCCACGGTGTCGTCCGTCGAGTTGTTGTCGACCAGGAGAACGTCGAACACGCCCCGCTCGAGAGGACCGGTGGGCCCACGCTGAGCAGCCAACGACCCGAGCACCGCGGTGAGGTTGGCTGCCTCGTTGAAGACCGGAAGGACGACGGTCATCCGGGCGCTCTCCGTCAGTGGGGGGACGATGGCTCGTCCGCCCCGACCGTATACCTCCGGCGCCGCTGGCGAGGGCTGGCAGATCGACGTCGCACCGGTTGGGTCGAGCAGTTCGTCGACCAGTTCGGTGGCCCGGTTGACAGCGAAGTAACGCCTACCAACGGCGTGGTTGAAGGTTGCCACCCGGCGGTACAGCAACGGGTTGGTGAGGAGCTCTGCGACCTCGGCGACGAAGGCGTCCGTGATCGGCGCCTCGTCGTCCGGGGACACCTCCAGCACGGGCGCGTGCAGTCCCTTACTGCCGTACACGGCGTCGTACAACTCGTATCGGGTGCTCAGGTAGGGCACGTGGGAGGCGATGGATTCGCCAATCGGGTTTCCGTAGCTCTCGTAGTCGTACGACGTCAGAAACGACGTGAGGTCGGCGGCCGCCAGCAGGTCCGCCACCGTGTGCCCGCGCTCCGGACCGTGGCCAAGGCGGATGTCCCGGGGAGCCAGCGGGCCACCGAAGATCACCCGGTCGGTGACCTGCCGGTGCTCGGCGTACGCGTGCAACGCCGCGGTCGTGGCCGGATGCTCGGTCGGATCGCCGGCCACGAACAGGTAGACCGGGCGGTCGATCCCACGGTCGGCGAACCATCGGATCAGCCGTACGACCAGGTCGATGTCACGGTCGACCCGCTTCTGCGGCACGAGCCGGGTGAACCTCGCGACCAGGGCCGCGTCGTCGGGGATGCCGTAGTGCGCCCGGAACCTGCTCCGGGTCGTGCCCGGCTCTGTCGATTCGAACCGGAACGTGTTGTGTAGTACTCGGATGTCGTTCAGCTCGGGTACCCAGTTCAGGGTGTGTCTGCGGGCGTGCTCGTGCAGAGCGAGGTACCGAATGTGCGGCGAGTTGACCGGACGCACCGCGTGCGGGTAGGGCGGGTCCCCGTACTTGCCTGCGGCCGGCTCGCTGGACCACATCAGGTCGTGGTCACGCCACAGCACATACTTGCCGAGACCAGATTCCTGGCCGTAGCGTTCGATGGCCTGGTAGAGAGCACGGGTGTAGGCGACGTTCTCCGGCAGCGTGCCATTCTCCACCAGTACCGCGGTCACCTGGTGGCGTCGCCACGTGGCGACGATCCGGTCCGCGATGGCCGCGCTGACGGCGTCCACCCTGGACGGTAGCGGGACACCTCGACTGACGGCGTCGAGGGTGGCACGAACGAACTCCGCGTCATAGCCGGCGACATCAGCGAGGCCATCAACACGGGACAGCTCGATCCAGGACGGCAGACATCCTGTCTCATCGGCATACGGGGCGAAGAAGCGGCCCTTGTCTTCTTTGATGTCGTACCCGATATCCAGTAGGATACGGTGCCCGCGTTGCCGGAACGCCTCGGCGAGCTTGATGAACTCGACGACCACTCCAGACAGTGGAGTGGCGTCGAAGGAGACTCCCCAGAGGACAGGCGTGTCGACATCACCTTGCTGGGAGGTGCCGAGAGACGGGTGCATCCGAATTCTCCCTTGCGGAGGGGGTATACGGAGGGGTGGTGGCGACACCGGCCGACTGCCTGTCGGCGACCGCGCCGTTGATACCAGAGTGCGAAGTTTGTTAACACCAATGTGATCAGTGCAGCCTACGACGACCAGCCTACGATCACCGCAGATGTGTTCGAGCGCACACCGTTGAACCAGCCATACGCGGACCGGGATCGTCCTGTCGCGACGGGACCCACCCACTCACCGTCGACTGCGTCTGATCGCTCACGAACGCCTCCCCCGCAAGATCGACTCAGGCGAGTCTGTGGGAAGGCGTTTTCCACCGATCACGCACCATCGTTTCCGGTAGGTATCGCCCTCCAACGCAGTCGATGGATACCGCGACGGCGGAGCGTCGTGGTCACCCGGCCAGGGCCGGATCGCGGCCCTCAAGGCTCAGCACCCCGCAACGCCGAAGGCCCCTCAGCGCGCTGCTGACGGGCCTTCCTTGCGTTGATGTTCAGGCGCGCTTGGCGAAGCCGACGAACGCCTTCCAGGCCTGCGGGTCGAAGGTGAGCGCCGGTCCGAACGGGTCGTTGCTGTCCCGTACTCCGACGATGCCAGAGACGTTGTCGGCCCCCGCCACGCACTGCCCGCCGTTGCCACCACTGCGGCTACCTCGGCGACTACCTGGTTGTGAAGGTGGCTGAGCTGGTCTGAAGCAGCCCGGGAAATGAGTCCGACTCCCAGTGCCGCAGGCACGACGCTGCGGACTCCATCCCGACGTACAGCTCAAACCAGGTTGGCGAGGTGTCGCCGTGTTCCCGTGGTCGCCAGACGGCTCAGATGGCGAACCCGGACGGTGGGTCGGGATGGACGGCGTGGGCCAGGGCGGCGGCCAGAGGCGTCAGGTCCTCGACGGCCAGGGAACTGATGGTGACGCGCAGGGCGGGCGGCGCGGCGATCCGGTAGAGGGCGCCGGGCGCGACCACCCAGCCGGCGTCGCGCAACGCGGTCACCGCGCTGGTCTCGTCCAGAACGGGGAGCCAGACGTTGATGCCCGTGCGACCGCGCGCCGTCAGGCCGTGCTCGGCGAGCGCGGTCAGCAGCCCCTCGCGCCGCAGCTCGTAGCTCTGCGCCGCCCGGCGCACCAGCTCGTCGACCGTCGGGTCCCGCCAGAGGGCGAGCACCAGCCGTTGCAGCACGGTGGACACCCAGCCGGCGCCGACGCGCGTCCGACCGGTCACCCGGGCCACGGTGGTCTCGTCGCCGGCCAGCACCGCCAGCCGCAGGTCCGGACCGAAGAGCTTGCTCACCGACCGCACGAAGGCCCAGCTCGCGGTCGCGCCGGCAAGCGGATGCAGGGGTACGCGGGCCAGTTCGGCGGCGTGGTCGTCCTCGATGAGCAGCAGGTCCTGCCGCCCGGCGAGCAGCGCGCGCAGCTCCTCGGCGCGAGCGGCGGAGACGGCCGCGCCGGTCGGGTTCTGAGCCCGGCTGGTCACCACCAGCGCCCGCGCTCCGGCGGTCAGCGCGGCCGCCACCCCGGCCGTCAGCGGACCCTCGTCGTCCACCGGTACGCCGATCGGCCGCAGCCCGAGGGCGGCGACCAGGTCGAGCAGGTTGGCCCAGCCGGGATCCTCCACCGCCACCGCGTCGCCGGGGCGCAGATGGGCACCGAGGAGGCGTTCCATGCCGTCCAGCGCGCCGCCGGTGAGGGTGAGGTCGTCGGCGGGTACGCCGTCGGCGCCCAACCGGGCGCGGGCGACCTCGGCCACCTCCGGAAGCACTCCGGCCTGCGAGTAGCCGATCGGCGGGCCGATGTCGGCGGCGAGCGCGGCCAGGTACGGGCCGATCGGGGGCAGCAGCCGGGGGTCGGGCTCACCTCGGGACAGATCGCGCACGCCCGGCAGGGGCGCGGGGCGCAATGCGGAGCGCCGGGTGGCCACCGGTGGGCGTGCGCGGACGCGGGTGCCGTGCCGACCGGCGGTGGTGAGCACGCCACGCTGGCGCAGCTCCTGGTAGGCGCGGGCGACGGTCGCCGGGCTGACGCCGAGGTCGGCGGCGAGGGCCCGCACCGACGGCAGGGCGGCCCCGGCCGGCAGGGCACCGGCACGGATGCCCGATTCGATGCTGGCCGAAATCGTGGCGGCCGACGTGCCGGTGAACTGATAGCGTACTGACACAAACACAGTATTGTACTAGCACAAAGGGCCGCGCATGTATCCAGCCACCGCCCGGACCACCCCGACCCGCTCCCGCGACCGGATGAGCTACGACCGCGAGGCGGCGCACGCCGTCCTGGACGAGGCGTACCACTGCGCGCTCGGCTTCACCGTGGACGGTCAGCCCCGCATCCTGCCCACCCTGCACGTCCGTATCGGCGACACCCTCTACGTGCACGGGTCGACCGGCAGCCGGCCCCTGCTCGCCGCCCGCGGCGACGGGCTGGCTGTCTGCGTCGCGGTGACACTGCTCGACGGGCTGGTCTACGCCCGCTCGCAGTTCCACCACAGCGCCAACTACCGCTCGGTGGTCGCGCTCGGCACCGCGCGACTCGTCACCGACGCGCAGGAGAAGAGCGCCGTGCTCACCGCGCTGGTCGAGAAGGTCGGCGCGGGCCGCAGCACGGACAGCCGCCCGCCGAACCGGCGCGAACTGGCCGAGACCGCCGTGCTGGCGCTGCCCCTGCGGGAGGTGTCCGTCCGGTCCCGCACCGGCGGCGTCCGCGAGGACGAGGCGGACCTGCACCTGCCGCACTGGGCTGGCGTCCTGCCACTGCGGCTGACCGCCGGACTCCCGCAGCCCGCCGCCGAGGTCACCGCTTTCCTGCCGGCGTACCTGCGCACGGCCCGTACGCCCTGGCACGACCCGACGCCGCTGAGCGGCGGGCACGTCCGGTTGGAGCCGCTGGACCTGGCGCACGCCGACGACCTGCACGCCGCCACCGCCGACGACGACGTCTGGCGGCACCTCACCGTCGGGCGGCCGACCGAGCCAGCCGGCACCGCCGAGGTCATCGCCGCGGCACTGGCCGCACAGCAGCGTGGCGAGCGGGCCCCCTGGGTGCAGCGCTGCGCGGTGACCGGGACGGTGGTCGGCACCACGTCCTACTACGAGATCGACCCGGAACGACGGTCGGTGGCGATCGGGCACACCTTCCTCGGCCGGCCGTGGTGGCGTACCGGAATCAACACCGAGGCCAAGCTGCTGCTGCTCGGCCGGGCCTTCGACGACCTGGGCGCGGTACGGGTCGCCTGGCACACCGACATCCGCAACGTTCGTTCCCAGGCGGCCATCGAACGGCTCGGCGCCACCCGGGAGGGGGTGCTGCGGATGCACCGCCAGCGCCCGGACGGTTCGTGGCGGGACACGGTGCAGTACGCGATGACCGTCGACGAGTGGCCGAACGCACAGGCCATGCTGCGGAAAAGACTTCGCCGTACGGCACCGGCGGCATGATGATGGCGGGCGTGCTGGGGATCACCGACATCTGGACGTACGTGCTGGGCACCGTGGCCATCATCCTGCTGCCCGGGCCGAACTCGCTCTTCGTGCTCTCCACCGCCGCCAAGCGGGGCGTGGGCGCCGGCTACCGGGCGGCGGGCGGGGTGTTCGTCGGCGACGGGATGCTGATGATCCTCTCCGCCGCCGGGGTGGCGTCGCTGCTCAGGGCGTACCCACCGCTCTTCCTGGTGATCAAGTACGCCGGCGCCGCGTACCTCGGTTATGTCGGGGTGACCATGCTGCGCGGCGCCTGGCGGCGCTGGCGCGACCGCAACGACCCGAGCACCCCGCGGCTCATCGACGCCGCGGAGCCGGCGCAGATGCGCAGCCCGTTCCGCAAGGCGCTGGTGATCAGCCTGCTGAACCCGAAGGCGATCCTGTTCTTCATCTCGTTCTTCATCCAGTTCGTCGACCCCGACTACGCGTGGCCGGCGCTGTCGTTCCTGCTGCTCGGCCTGATCGCCCAGGTCACCAGCGCGCTCTACCTGACCGCGCTGATCTTCGCGGGGACGTTCCTGGCGGCCCAGTTCCGCCGCCGCCGTCGCCTCGCGGTGGGCGGCACCACGGCGGTGGCGGCCCTCTTCCTCGCCTTCAGCCTCAAACTGGCCACCGCCACCGCCGGCTGACCCCCCTCAGGTGCCGTCGCCGCCGCCGGAGCCGCCGCCCACGCCTCCGCTTCCGGCCGTGCCGCCCAGGCCGTAGCCGGGTTTGATCGGCGCGTCGGGATGGCGGCTGACGTGGGCGGAGCCGCCGATCTGCGCGGACCAGTCGGCGTGGGCGGCGGCCGCAGCGTGGCGGTTGATGGCCTGGCGCAGCCAGCCGTCCACGGTGGCGACCCAGTCCCGCTGACCGGCGTCGGCGTGCCAGACCCGGAACCGACTGATGCTCTGGTGGGTGATGCCGGCCAGCGCCAGCCGGCGATCCATCCAGGTGATCACCTCGAGGCCCGCCGAGTTCGTCACGAAGATCAGTTCCAGCTCGGTGATCGGGCCGGCGTAGAGCGGACCCACCCAGTAGCCCCACCGCTGGTGCAGCCCCAGGGTCTGCTCCACCCCGGGCAGGCCGCCCTCGACCAGCCCGGCCTGGCGGATCGAGAAGCCCAGCGTGTCCAACGCCGCCAGCACGTGCTGCTGGGTGGGGACCGGGTGCACAAAGACCGGCACCATGGCCCCCTGGTCCAGGTCCGGGTCGACGGACACCTCCGTCCGCAGCCCCATCCGCAGACTCAGCAGCGGCACCCCGCCGAAGGTGGTCACCGGCGTCTCCCACGGCAGCGGCAACGCGAAGTCGACCGCCCGGCGACGACCCGCCGGCACGACGAACCGCCCGGCGATCGGCAGATGGAAGAACTGCATGAGACGCCGGGGGGCCGCCGGGTCGTCCGGCTCGACCGTCGTGACCAGGCCGAGCCGGATGTGGCGTACGAGCACGTCGTCCGGCCCGGCGGCGAGGGTCACCCGCCCCGGCAGGCGCAGGCCCGGACGGGTGCTCGGGTTGGGGAGTGTGGTCTGCACGGACAGCCCGGTCCAGCCGGACTCCCGAGACACCCCCGTCAACCGCACCGCGCCCCCCCGCCAGGTCACCTCAACTGTCGCGGACCCGGCGGGGAGTCACCCGGAACTTCCGGGAAGAGCTGTCGAATTTCCGCCCTAGCGGAGTCGCCGACCGCGGGGAACCGTGTCGGTCTCGTCGTCGAACTCGCCGATGACCTCCTCCAACAGGTCCTCCAGGGCGACGAAGCCGATCGGGCGGGCCGGGCCACCGCCGTTGCGGACCAGCGCGAGCTGCGACTGCCGGGCGCGCATCGCAGCCACCGCCTCGGTGACCGTGGACGTCGCCGGCAGGGTGAACGCCGGCGTCATCAGCTCCCCGGCGGTGGCGGCCCGACCGGTGGTGACCACCCGTACCGCCTCCCGGACGTGCACCAGGCCGCAGACGTCGCCGCCCGCGTCCAGCACCGCCAGCCGCGACCGGCCGCTGTCCCGGCTGACCTGCTCGATCCGCTCGGCCGGGTCGTCGCGCCGAACGGTGACCATAGTGGCGAACGGCTCCATCACCTGCGCCACCGACGTGCCCTGCAACTCGAGCATGCTGGTGAGCAGTTGGTGCTGCTCCGCGCCGAGCAGCCCGTGCTCGCGGGACTGCTCCAGCAGGATCCGCAGCTCGTCCGGGCCGTGCACCTGGGCGAGCTGGTCCTGCTGGTTGACCCCGACCAGACGCAGGATCGCGTTGGCCAGCGCGTTCAGCGCCGACAGCACCGGGCGGGACACCCGGGCGAAGGCCCGGAACGGCAGCGCGAGCAGCGTCGCCGACCGCTCGGCGTCGGTGATCGCCCACGACTTCGGCGCCATCTCCCCCACCACCAGGTGCAGGAAGGTCACCAACCCGAGGGCGAAGCCCAGGGCGACCACGTGGCTTGCCGCGTCGGGCAGCCCCACCACGTGCAGCAGCGGGCTGACCAGGTGCTCGATCGCCGGCTCGGCCAACGCGCCGAGTCCCAGCGTGCACAGGGTTATGCCGAGCTGCGCCCCGGCCAGCATCAGGGACAGCTCGCGGACGCCGTCCAGCGCGGCCCGGGCCGCCCGGCCGCCGCTGGCCGCCGCCTGCTCCAGCCGATACCGCTTGCTGGCCACCAGGGCGAACTCGGCGGCCACGAAGAACCCGTTCAGCGCCAGGAGGACGCCCGAGCTAATCAGCGCGATGCCGGGGCTCATGCCGACACCTCGTGCCGCTCGCCGCGGTCGGTGAGTTGCAGCCGTACCGAGTCGGCGACGTGCCGGTCCACGGCGAGCACCTCGACCAGCGCCCGGGGCGCCACCTCGCCCTCGTCGACCTCGACACCCTCGGGCAGCAGGCTGATCTCCAGCCGGTCGCCGACCTCCGGCACCCGGCCCAGCTCACGCATGACCAGCCCGGAGAGCGTGTCGTACTCCGGGGCCTCGGGCAGCGCGATGCCGGTGCTGTCGGCGACCTCGTCGATCCGCCAGCGGGCCGGCACCACCCAGGACCCGTCGTCCTGTCGGGCGGGCGCCCGCTCCGGCGGGTCGTCCTCGTCCCGGATCGGGCCGACCAACTCCTCGGCGATGTCCTCCAGCGTGATCACGCCGGCGAAGCCGCCGTACTCGTCGACGACGCAGGCCATCTGCCGGTGCCCGGACCGCAGGCGGTCCAGCACCGTGGGCAGGGGCAGGGTCTCCGGGACGAGTAGCGGCGGCCCCGCGACCGCGCTCACCGGCGTGGTGGCACGTTCGGCGGGCGGTACGCCGAGCACGTCGGCGATCCCGACGATGCCGAGCAGGTCGTCGACGCCCTCCGCGCCGCGCACCGGGAAGCGGGAGTGGCCGGTGTCCAGCAACTCGACCACCCGGCTCACCGGCTCGTGCGCCCGGACGGTGTGCACGTCGACCCGGGGCACCATGGCCTCGCCGGCGGTCAGCTCGCGAAAGTCGAGCCCCCGGTCGAGCAGCGTGGACATCTCGGCATCCAGGCTGCCCTCCTCCCGCGACTCGGCGATGATCTGTTCCAGGTCGGCGGGGGTGGCGCCGCTCGGCAGCTCCTCGATCGGCTCGATGCCGACCCGCCGCAGCAGGCGTACCGACGCGCGGTCGAAGAGCCGGATCACCGGCCCGGCCACGGCCAGGTAGGCGAGGGTGGACCGGCTCAGCGCCCGGGCCAGCGGCTCGGCCCGGGCGATGGCGAGGTTCTTCGGCGCCAGCTCGCCGAGGACCATCTGGACGACGGTGGCGATGACCAGGGCCAGCGCCACCGACAGCGGCAGGCTGACCGACTCGCCGAGACCGGCGACGCCGAACAGGTCGGCGAGGCCGCCGCCGAGGTACGGCTCGGCGACGTAACCGACCAGCAGGGCGGTGACGGTGATGCCGAGTTGCGCGCCGGAGAGCATGAAGGAGAGCCGGCTGGTGACCGTGAGGGCCCGGGCGGCGGCCTGGTCGCCGTCGTCCGCGAGCTGGCGCAGCTTGCCCCGGTCCACGGCGACATAGCCGAACTCCTGCGCCACGAAGTAACCGGTGGCGGCGGTGAGCACGATGATCAAGAGAAGGCCGACGACGATCAGCACGGGTCGCTCAGGGCTCCCGGGGTCGTCGGGACGGGAATATGCCGGGCACGACCCGGCTGGCTACTGCTGCCCTCCTGGGCAGAGGAGTCGATCATGCGGCCATTTTATCGGCGTTGCCTGGGACTCCGCTGAGAGACTGTCGGGTAACTGGGTGGGGGCGGAACGTCACGCCGAGACACGTCGATGGAAGGTCCTCGACAAATAGATCATCCCCGCCATGATCTTGATG
>NZ_JBNCKT010000005.1:26787-133343 GCF_049841675.1 Micromonospora sp. DT4 | reverse complement strand
ACTGGCACACCAACCAGCCAGTCCTACGGTCCCTGACCGCATACGACCACTGACCCCCTTGGAATAGATCGTCTAGTCGAAGAAGCGTGCCAGGTGGGAGTTCGGGGCCGGCTCGGCATCGGCGGGGAGGGGCGTCAGGTCGGCGAAGATCGACGCGCCGTCGCACCCGGCGTGCAGCGGGTACCACCGCGGCGTGCCCGGCGGCCGGAGTTGGCAAATCCCCTTGAACGTCTGCACGTCCATCAGGCGGACGTGGGTCGGGTCGGCCACCGCGTTGACGTGTCCCCACCAGGGGCTCATGACGTGCAGGACGCCGCCCGGACGGAGCACCCGGTGGCACTCGTCCACCAGGGGCAGGAAGTCGATCAGGTGCTCCAGGATGTGCACCGCGAACAGGACGTCCACCGAGTCGTCGGCCAGCGGCAGCGAGCCGGAGAGGTCCGCCACCGCGTCCACCCCCGGCGCGGGATAGATGTCCAGCCCGAGGTTGCCCGACCACTGCTTGGTCGGGCCGCAGCCGAGGTCCACCACCACCGGCTTCCGTCCGCCGACGCCGACCTTGCACCAGACGCCGTAGACGCCGGCCAGCCGCCCCACCAACTCCCGTACCAGCCGTAGGTCGGCGGGTTCGGCCACGTCCCCGGTGAGGTGGGCGACCCCTCGGTCGAACCGCACCTCGACCGCCAGGTCGCGCAGCCGGTCGTCGTGTCGGACCTGATCCGCCCACGCCTGCGCGAGGAACTCGTCGATCAACCGCAGCCGGTCGGCCGAGGGCGGAGTCTGTGCCAAAGCGACCATTCGGGCCACCTCCCGCCGCGCGTTACCCGCATACGCGCCCGGTATTCCCGTTTCGCCGTAGCGCGACTGCTGGCGGGCGTGTCGGCGCATCGGAGGCACCTACCTGTCGAGGCTGATGACTGTGAGGCATCAAAATGCCTCAGAGTCATCACGCTCATCGGAGTGCCGCGCTGCGGTTCGGGCTCGCGCTGCGGTCCGGGCTCGCGCTGCGGTCCGGGCTCGCGCTGCGGTCCGGGCCCGCGCTGCGGTTCGGGCCCGCGCTGCGGTTCGGGCTCGCGCTGCGGTCCGGGCTCGCGCTCCGGTCCGGGCTCGCGCTGCGGTCCAGCGCCGTCGGGGGTCAGCCCGACAGGGTGCGGCGACCTCCGCGCATCCGTTGGCGGGGCGGGGGAGCGGCGGGCTTCGGCCGCTTGAGGTGGTACCGGTGCAGTTCGTGGTTGCCGGGCAGGGACGGGTCCTCGCTCATCGCGACCAGTTCCCAGCCCTGGTCGCCGGCCCGGTTGAGGTGGGCCAGCGCGGTATCGCCGTACGGCGTCACGTCCACCATCGAACCGTCCGGGCCGTACCAGACGAAGACGACCTCCCAGCCGAGGTCGTTGGTCGCTGCCTGGCGGCGGCGGACCAGCAGGGCGTACTCCCACTTGAGCATGGCGTCATTCTCACCCCGGCCCGGCCCTTCGGCGCGGATCAATCCTCGGCGATCCGCCCGGCGTCGACCCGCAGCCGACGGTTGGTCTCGATGGCGGCCAGCATCCGCCGGTCATGGGTGACCAGCAGCAGTGTTCCGGGATAGCTGGCCAGCGCCGATTCGAGCTGTTCGATGGCGGGCAGATCCAGGTGGTTGGTGGGCTCGTCCAGCACGAGCAGGTTGACCCCGCGCCCCTGGAGCAGGGCCAGCGCCGCCCGGGTCCGCTCGCCGGGAGAGAGTGTCGCCGCCGGCCGGGGGACGTGCGCCGCGCGCAGGCCGAACTTGGCCAGCAGGGTCCGCGCGTCCGCCGGCGACAGGTGCGGTACGGCCGCCTGGAACGCGTCGATGAGCGGCGCGTCACCCAGGAACAACCCTCGGGCCTGGTCCACCTCACCGACCACCACGCCCGGTCCGAGCGAGGCGGTGCCCTCGTCCAGCGGCAGCCGCCCCAGCAGGGCGGCCAGCAGGGTCGTCTTGCCCGAGCCGTTCGCTCCGGTCACCGCCACCCGGTCCGCCCAGTCGATCTGGAGGTCGAGCGGCCCGAGAGTGAAGCCTCCCCGTCGTACCACCGCATGTCGCAGCGTGGCCACGACGGCGCCGGCACGGGGCGCTGCGGCGATCTCCATCCGCAGCTCCCACTCCTTGCGGGGCTCCTCGACCACGTCGAGCCGTTCGATCAGCCGTTCGGTCTGCTTGGCCTTGGCCGCCTGCTTCTCGGTCGCCTCGCTGCGGAACTTGCGGCCGATCTTGTCGTTGTCGGTGGCCTTCCGCCGGGCGTTCTTCACGCCCTTCTCCATCCAGGAGCGCTGGGTGCGCGCCCGCGCCTCCAGGCCGGCGCGGGTCTCGGCGTACTCCTCGAAGTCGGCGCGGGCGTGCCGCCGCGCCACCTCGCGCTCCTCCAGGTAGGCCGCGTAGCCGCCGCCGTAGTGGTTGACCTGCTGCTGCGGAAGGTCCAGCTCCACCACCCGGGTCACCGTTCGGGTCAGGAACTCCCGGTCGTGGCTGACCAGCACCGTGCCGGCCCGCAGTCCGGTGACGAACTCCTCCAGCCGCTCCAACCCGGCCAGGTCCAGGTCGTTGGTCGGCTCGTCGAGCAGGAACACGTCGTACCGGCTGAGCAGCAGCGACGCCAGCCCGGCCCGGGCCGCCTGGCCGCCGGAGAGGCCGGACATCAGGTGGTCCATGTCGACCGTGAGCCCCAGGTCGGCGCTCACCTGCTCGGCGCGTTCGTCGAGGTCCGCGCCGCCGAGGGCGAGCCAGCGCTCCAGCGCGTCGCCGTACGCGTCGTCGGCGCCCGCTGCCCCGGCGGTCAGCGCCTCGGTCGCCGCGTCCAGCGCCGCCTGCGCGCCGGTCACCCCGGTCCGGCGGGCCAGGAACTCCCGTACCGTCTCGCCCGGTCGCCGCTCCGGCTCCTGCGGCAGGTGCCCGACGCTCGCGGTGGGCGGGCTGAGTCGCACGCTGCCGGCCTCGACCGGCAACAACCCGGCGAGGGTACGCAGCAGCGTCGACTTCCCGGCCCCGTTCGGCCCGACCAGCCCGATCACGTCGCCGGGAGCGACCACCAGGTCCAATCCGGCGAAGAGCGGGCGGTCGCCGTGCCCGGCGGCCAGGTCCTTGACGATCATCGTGGCGCTCATCAGGACGGCAGCCTATCCGCCCGCCCGCATGAGACCCGCCCCCAGCGGGCAGACTCCATGACGTGGTGACCACACTGGCGATCGACTGCGGTGGCGGCGGCATCAAGGCGTCGGTCCTCGACGAGGCCGGCACGATGCGCGCCCGACCGCTGCGGGTGCCGACCCCGTACCCGCTGTCTCCCGCCCTGTTCGTGCGGACCCTGCTCGACCTTGGTGCACGGCTCCCCACGGCCGACCGGCTGACCGTCGGCGTCCCCGGGATGATCCGGCACGGCGTGGTGGTGGCCACCCCGCACTACGTCACCCGCAGCGGACCCCGGTCCCGGGTCGACCCGGACCTGCTGACCGAGTGGTCCGGCTGGGACGCGCGGGGCGCGTTGGCCGACGCGTTCGGGGTGCCGGCGCTCGTGCTCAACGACGCCGAGGTGCATGGGGCGGGTGTGGTGGCGGGCACCGGCTGCGAACTGGTGTTGACGTTGGGGACGGGCTTGGGCAGCGCCCTCTTCGACGGGGGAGTCCTCGCGCCGCACCTGGAGCTGTCGCACGCGCCGGTGCGCTGGGGCACCACCTACGACACGTACGTGGGCGAGCCGGAGCGCCGGCGACTGGGCGACG
This sequence comes from Micromonospora sp. DT4, assembly GCF_049841675.1. Classification (NCBI taxonomy): domain Bacteria; kingdom Bacillati; phylum Actinomycetota; class Actinomycetes; order Micromonosporales; family Micromonosporaceae; genus Micromonospora; species Micromonospora sp. DT4. The sequence continues at coordinate 129,608 of NZ_JBNCKT010000005.1, read as the reverse complement.
CCTTCTGGTCCCGCCGCATCCGGCAGGTCGTGGACGGGCTGCGCCCGGTGTTCCGGTGGGACCGGCTCTACCTGGGCGGGGGCAACTCGCGGCTGATCCGGCCGGAGCAGCTGGCCCGGATGGGCGACGACGTGGTGGTGGTGCCGAACACGGCCGGGATCGTCGGCGGCGTGCGGGCCTGGGAGCTGTCGGCCGGGCGTCGCGACGCCCGAACCTGACCGATTCCGCCCCGGGGAACAGTCGCCAAACGGCCGGTGTTGTGCCAGCGTCGGAACAGGTGACGGCGCGACCCGAGGAGGTGGGCAGATGGATCTTCTGGCGGACTACCGGCGGGCGACCATGTTCTTCGAGACCGGTGACCCGAGCGGAGCGGCCCGACTGCTGGAGCCGATCGTGGACGCCGAGCCCGGCAACGCGGCTGTCCGGCAGTTGCTGGCCCGGGCGTACTTCCAGTCGGCCCAGCTCAACCGGGCCGAGGAGCAGCTGCGGGAGCTGGTCGACCGGGACCCGAGCGACCACTACGCGCACCACGTGCTGGGCCGGACGCTGGAGCGGCTGAACCGGCACACCGACGCGCTGCGGCACCTGCGGATCGCCGCGGCGATGTACGCGGCCAACGACGACTACCGGATCGCGCTACAGCGGGTGGAGACCCGCGTGGGCGGCACGCGCTGAGCGTGGAGCAGATGCGGTGCGCGAGGGGGCGGTCCCAAGGGTCCGCCCCCTCGTCGTCGGGCCTGCCCTGGCCGCCCGTTCGATGTCGGGCGGGGCGAGTCGTGGGACGTGCCTAGGATGGCGGGCATGGGACCTGACCGGCCGGGGGCTGCGGCATGAAGCTCAAGCTGGACCTGCACGAGATCTTCAACAAGGGGCAGGACATCGACCGCGCGCTGCGCGGGATCATGGACGAGGCGGTAGCGAAGAAGGCCACCCTCGTCGAGATCATCCCGGGCAAGGGGTCGGGGCAGCTCAAGAAGCGGGTGCTGCGCTTTCTCGACCAGAAGGACGTCAAGCAGCTCTACCACCGCGTGGAGAAGGACTCGAAGAACTTCGGCCGCCTCTTCGTCCATTTCCGCTGGAAGTAGTGACGGGACAGGCCGGATGACCACGACGCGTCTTCAGAGGTCCAGGACGCCGACTATCTGACCTCCACTCTGCTCGCCTGTCGGCCTGAAGCCCAACTTCAGGTAGAACTCCTCGGGCCCTCCTGCCCGGGACGCCCAGGTGACGTATGCCCGGGTGCCGCCTCTGGCGCGGGTCTCCGCGCATACGGCCTGCGCGGCGAACCGGCCGTAGCCGTTCCCCTGCGCGTCGGCTGCGATGTTCAGCCGCCAGAGGCCGGAGCGCAGGTCATCGGGATTGTCGCCCCACGGTATGGCGAGGAAGGCCATGAGAAAGCCGACCAGCCGGTGGCCGTCGTAGACCAGCCTCGGCCAGGCGTGGTCGGGGAAGACGTACGCCTCGGCCAGCGACTTGACCACCGGCGCGACCAGATCCTCCTGATCGGGGCGCACCGACACTTCGAGAGCCGCCTCGTAGTTCTTCGGGGTGATCTTCTCTAGCCGCATGCCGCGGACCATAGCGGGCGGTTGTCGGCCCAGCGACCGGTTTGTTCGCGGTCTGCCTGCAAGATCATGCCGTTCCCAGGCCGTCGAACGAGAGCCGACTATGACCATAAGTAGCAGCGTCATGGCCTCCGACCAACGCTTTTGTACGCTCCGGGGGTTGTCGAACCGTGAACGTAGCCACGGTCACGACTCGCAGGGCTGAGCCTCCCTCAGTGGGCCGCGCAACCAGCGATGGGCGGCGGCGTGACTGCGGAGGTGAACCACGGAAAGGCCCGGGCGCCGGACTGCCAGGGCCTCGATATGTGTGGCCGTCTGAGGATGCGTGTTCCACGCCCAGCGGACGATGTGCTCGGAGTCGGTGAGCAGGGTCCAGAGCGGCGGTTCCACGTTGCCGTTCCAGAGCTGTTGGCGTCGAAGGCGGCGTACGACGGTCCGCCGGACGACCTGGCGCATCACGGTGATCTTCGGCAGATCCAGCCACACCACCAGGTCGGCGAGGTCGGCGAGGTGGGTGCGTACCGCCCTGTACTGCCATTCGGTCACCCAGGAGGGGCCTGCGCTGAATCGGTGTACGTCGTCTTCGAAGGACGGCCGTCTGGTCCACGACGGTCCGTGGAACAGGCCGTCGATCTCTATGTGCGGCGCTTGCAACGAGGTGGCGATGCGGGAGGCGAGGGTCGTCTTTCCGGCGCCCGAGGTGCCGGCGACCAGCACGCGGCGAGGACGGCACGGCAGGGGATCAGCGGCGTCTAGGTGCGGCATGGCAATGAGGGTAGTTCGATCAGATCGGCTTCGTACCGACCGCGACTCTAGAGTGCCCGCATGCTCGTCTCCCAGTACGCGTACTTGGCGCTGTCCTCGGTTCGGATGTCAGCGGCCGAGATCGCCGGCCGGTTGGGCATCGAGCCCGACGAGGTGCTCGTTCGTGGCAGTCGCCAGGCCGATCCGGTTCGGCCCACCGCTCATCGGTGGAAGATCGTGTGTCGCAAGCCCGGACTTACCGTGGACGAACAGATTGCGGAGATCGTGGATCGCCTGTTCGGCCACGCCGAGCGGATCGGGGAACTTGCCGCCGAGCTGGACCGCGTCAATGACGTGCCCGGTGCGAGTGTCCTGCAAGTCGTCCGGGTGTTCGAGCACCCGGACGGCGAGGAGGAAGACCTGACCAGTCCCGTCGACGGCATGCAGAAACTCGCGGGGCAACACCAATTGCTGGGCTGGCACCTGAATGCCCGGGTGCTGGAATTCCTCCGGCTCACGCGGGCGGAACTGGACGTGGACGAGTACCTGTACGGATGAAGAGCCCGGGCCGGCGACAGGGAGGAGATGACGTCAGCGCTTGCGGATGTGGCTATCGAACCGCGTTCAGCGCGTCGCGGAAGTCGGCGGTGGCCTGCTCGTGGGGGTAGCGACGGTGCAGTTCGACGTCCACCTCACCGGCGACGAGCAGCAGCGAGGGCAGGGACCGACGAGTTGCGGCGAACGCCGACACCCCCTGCTCGACGGCCCGATCCAGCTCGCCGGCACGCAGGGCTGTGGCGGCGAGAGTGAGTCTGGCTTCGGCCATCCGCATGGGTGACCGCTCGATGCCGTCCGATCCGGTGCCGAGACGCAGAACCTCGTTGGCGTAGTGCTCGGCGAGAGCGTCGTGTTCGGCGAGGCGGTAGGCGTCCATCGCGTAGAACAGCCATTTGTCAGGATCGACCTCGAAGTGGTTGTCGGGCCGGTCGGGCGCACCGAGGTCGTCGAGCAGCCGCCGACCTCGATCGAGCGCCGTCCGCGCGCCCTCGAGGTCGCCGAGCCGTGCCAGCGCCTTGGCTTCCTGTGCGATCAGTTGCACCCCCACCCGCTGCCGGCCGGCGGCTTCCTGCCCAGCTCGGGCGGCAGTCAACACTGCCTCGTGCCGAGACTGGGTGAGTGCGAACCACGCCGTCATCTCCCACGCCCAGCCGGTGATGCCGGCGTGACCGGCTTCGTCGCCGAGCTGGCGGGCGGCAGTGCGGGTGGCCTCGGCGCTGGCGCGTTTGCCGAGGTCGTACTCGACACAGCCGATCAGCAGCGCCAGCCAGCCTGCGCACACCAGCAGTTCGCGGTGCTGCCGTAGCCCGGTGGGTCGCTGTAGCAGTCGGGTGACCTCGCGCAGCCAACCCTGACCTTCGGCGCGGAGCTCCCCGGCATCGCGCCACCCGTACTGGCAGCACAGCTCGGTCACGGTCGCCTGCAACGTCTCGATGGTGGCGGGGGCGGTGTCGCTGGCGTGCATTCGATGTAGCAGCTCGACGGTCTCCGACGGCCGGGTGTCGGAGGCGGCGGCGATATCCAGGGCGGCGCAGGCGATCAGCTCCCCACGAGCGGCCAGGACGTCGTCGATGCTGCGGGCCAGATCCTCACCCGGTCGGCGACGGCCGTTCTCAAGCCGTGAGAGGTGACCCTTGTCGGCGGGCAGCCGCTCGGCGAGAGCGGCCAGGCTGAGCCCGCGCGCTTCCCGCGCTGTCCGCATTTGGGTGCCGAATGTTGGCATGTCTCGCGCCTCCCGCCGGAGTTGCCAGGTTGCCGGTGCGCATTGGCAACGCGCAACCCGTCGACCGATGTGAGCGTACCGCCGCACGGTGTAACGGACGAGTACACGGAGTGACGGTGGGAGGCGTGGTGGCAGCTTGGAAGCGGTTCAAGCGCTTGTGGAGCAGGCGGAGTCAGGTCCAACTGGACGTGACCGGAGCAGCGACCTGTTACCCACAGCGGTTCGGCGCGTACGGGATCACGGTGCGGGACGGCAACCGCGACGGTGGGCGGGCGGCTCGGTGACGGCTGGAGAACGGCAGACTGCACGGGCCAATCGGGCTGAACGGTCGGTGTCAGCGCTCGATCGCCGGATGGACGGGGAGCACCTGCCGCGCCGGCCGCAGTGGCACTGTCAGACGTGTGCGGCAGACACGCCCTGGCCGTGCCATCCCGCGCGGGTGCGCCTGGCCGAGGCGTACGGGTGGGACCGCATCGGCCTTTCCATCTACGTCAGTGGGCTGCTCTTCGTCGTCGTCGTGGAACTGCCCGAGGTGGCGCCGGCCGAGTTGTACGAGCGGTTCGTGGCCTGGACGCGCTGATGGGCTGCGTCCACCCAGGCGACGGGGCGTGTCCTACTCCGACTGCGCGCACGGTCAAAGGCTGGCGTTGACGTTGGGGCGTGGCGGCGACAGGGTCATAACGAAATATCCGCTTTCGTGTGCTTTGCTCCATTCGGCCTCCTCGCGTCAGCCGCCGGGCCGATCGGACGGCAGCGGTGGTGCCACGGTGACGAGCCAGGCCGTCGGCTTCAGGTTCGTGCAGAGTTTCCGGGGGAAGGTACTCGCCACCTTGCGGATCGCGGCGCAACCACCCGACGTGGTCCGGGCGACGATCGACCATCCGGCCCGCTCGTTGCGCAGGAAATAGCGCCGGACGGCGGTGTTCACCTCGCACCCCGGGCGTGGCTCGACGCCGCACGAGGCCGGATCGTCGGCCACCGTCATGATCAGCCAGTTGCCGTCGCAGGCTTCGACGTGACCCTGGGAGTGGCGGGACACGTCCATCCCCCGTACGGCCGCACGCGTCCAGGTCGGGTCGCAGCGGTCCGTCGGTGGGTTGCAACCCAGGTTGTCATCGCACCTGGTGTAGGTGCCGTTCTTCAGCGCCCACGTCTTCTGGTTGAGCGACAGCGGGCGGTTCCCGATCGGCTCCGCCGACGTGAGGGTCACCTCGGCGGGCGCGAAGGTCGGGCAGGCGCCGACAGTGTCCGCCTCTGCCGATTCCTGCACGATGGTGGCGAAGATGACGCCGTTCTCTTCGGTGTGGTTGCCGATCTGGACGTTGCGCGAGCAGTTGTCGCCACCGGCGAGCGCCTTGACCTGCACGGACACCGATCGGTCATCCAGCCCGGGGATCACGCCGCTCACTTCGGCCTCGTAGGTGCCCCACACGGCGGACCCTTCGTGGGGATCCCCGCAGGCAGCCACTCCCGGTGCCAGAGCAGTCAGCAGACAGAGAACTGTTGCGAGCCGGCGCATGGGCGGCATTCTGCCCGGCCGTGCCACAGTTGGTGGCCCCGTGGGTCAGGCGTCGGTGCGGCTGCTGTGCACGACCGGGCGTCGGGACCAGGACTGCGGGCGCTGCCGAACGGCCAGCTCCAACGCGAGGTGGTCGGACTCGATCATTTCCCGGGCTATTCGACGCGCCATCTCCAGGCGGTCGACGTACGCGTCAAGATCGGTCGGGCCGGCGCCAGCCATAATCGAACTCCTCGTCCCATTCGAACTAGTCGCATCATCCACCGTGCCGGCGAGCCGCCACCATTCTCCGATCGGTGGAATCGATCCGCCGTACGGCTCTGTGTGTCGTACCCCCGGTTGGGCCGATGGTAACGGCGTGCCCACCCCCTCGCCCGGGAACTGCCAAAAGTGTCCACTGGATACGCCGCAATCAATGGTGACCTGCGGGTTTGCCGCCGGTCGCTACATTGCACGGTGCGCGGATCGGGGGGCGCGACCTGTCGGTGAGGGATCTTCGGCATGAAAGGACCGCCGTGCGACAAGCGAGCAGAACCGATCCGTTGTTCGTGGCCGTCGAGTCCCAAGCGATCACCCGCGCCGACGTCGCCGGTCTGGTCGCCGGGCGGAGCGCCGCCGTCCGGGTGCCGGGGCTGCTGCCCGCCGTTCGCTGCCACGCCATCACGACCGCGCTCGCCGACGCGGAGATGGACCGTTACGACGAGAGTCGCGTGTTTCCCGTCGTCGCCAAGTTCGGCCCGGCCATCAACGACCACCGCGATGGTGGTGACCTGCGCGAGGACTACTGGGAGGCGGCCGAAGCCGCCGAGAAGGGTTGGTCCGCGCTGGGTCTGCCGGACGCGCCGCGCGAGTTGTGCCTGGCCGCGTTCCGGGCCGCCTGGCCGGACGTGTCACCCGGGCGGCGGCAGGGGCGTCAGATGCACGTCGGCATTGTCCGCGAGATCAACGCCGGCCTTCAGGTGCACTTCGACGACGCGGTCCGGGAGTACGACGGTCGGCTGCTGGACTCCGAGGTGGTGGCCCAGTTGGCGTTCAACATCTACGTCCAGGTGCCGCCCGTTGGTGGCGAGACGGTGCTGTGGCGTCGCCGCTGGCAGCCGGACGACGAAGACCTGCGGATTCCCAGCGGGTACGGCTATCGGGAGGCGGTGGCCGACGGTGCGCAGTCGTTGACGTTGCGGCCGGCGTTGGGAGAGGGATTCCTGTTCGACCCGCGCCACTATCACACGGTGCGTCCGGCGACCGATGGCCGGCGCATCTCCATAGGATGTTTCGTCGGGCTCACCGACGACGGTCGACTGGCTCTCTGGTCGTAGTGAAGGGCGTTTCCCCATGGTGGACAGAAGTGACGTCGAGGCGGCTGCCGCGCTGGTCGAGGGGCGGGTCCGTGAGACGCCGGTCATCACGGTCGACGGCGCTGACCTGGGCGTGCCCGGGGTGCTCAGCCTCAAGCTGGAGCTGCACCAGCACACCGGGTCGTTCAAGCCGCGCGGCGCGTTCAACCGGATGCTCCAGGGACCGCTGTCGCCCGCCGGGGTGATCGCCGCGTCGGGGGGCAACCACGGTCTCGCGGTCGCGTACGCGGCCCGCTCGCTGGGCGTACCGGCGGAGGTCTTCGTGCCGGTCACCGCCTCACCGGTGAAGGTGCAGCGGTTGGCCGGCCTGGGAGCGCAGGTGCGGCAGGTGGGCCAGCACTACGCCGAGGCGTTGGCGGCCAGCAGCCAGCGGGCCGCCGAGACCGGGGCGCTCGTGGTGCACGCCTACGACCAGCCGGAGGTGGTAGCCGGTCAGGGCACCGTGGGTCGGGAGTTGGAGCGCCAGTTCGGCGCGGTCGACACCGTACTGGTCGCGGTCGGCGGCGGTGGGCTGGTGTCGGGCATCGCGACCTGGTTCGACGGGTCGGTGCGTGTCGTCGCCGTCGAGCCGGAGCAGATCCCCACCCTGCACACCGCCCTGAAGGTGGGGCGGCCGGTCGACATCGAGGTGGGCGGTATCGCGACGGACTCGCTGGGCGCCCGCCGGATCGGCGAGATCGCCTTCGACACCGCCCGGCGCACCGGTGTGGTCCCGGTGCTGGTGCGCGACGACGACCTGGTGCGCGCGCGTCGACTCCTCTGGTCGGAGCTGCGGGTCGCCGCGGAGCTGGGTGGCGCCGCCGCGCTGGCCGCGCTGGTCGGCGGGGCGTACGTGCCGCAGGCGGGGGAGCGGGTCGCGGTGATCGTCTGCGGTGGCAACACCGATCCGAGCGACCTGGGCCCCTCCGCGCCGCGCTGACACCTCATTCGCCGTTGCGTAGGCGGCGCAGGGCGTGTTCCACCTGGAGGGTGTCCAGGTGGAAGTCCCCGAGCAGCCGTCGGCGGTCGGCCAGCAGGTGCTCGTACACGTTGATCGCCTCGTCGACCCGCCCGTCGAGCAGGAGCACCACGGCGAGGGTGGCCCGGATGGCGAGCACCTCGCTGCGGTCGGCGTGCCGGGGCTCCACGGTGGCCAGGGTGGCCCGCAGCTCCGCCTCCGCCTCGCCGAGGCGACCCTGCTCCTGCATGCACCGGGCCAGGGTGTGCCGGGCCTGCCACGTCTCCGGCTGGTTGAGCGGCCACAACCGGTACCGGACCTCCAGGATCGCGTGCAGCATCTCCTCCGCCTCGGGGGCGCGATGCTGGGCGAGGACGGCCAGCGCGAGGCTGTGCCGCACGACCATGGTGTCCCAGTGCTCGGGTCCGCGTACCTGGTCCTCCGCGGCGACGATCTGCCGCAGCTCCGACTCGGCCTCCGGCCACTGCCGTTGCGCCATGATCGCCTTGGTGAGCTTGTGCCGGCTGGCGAGGGTGTCGGGATCGTCGCTGCCCAGCACCCGGGTCCGGTCGGCGATGACGTCGCGGAGCACCCGGTCGGCCATCTCCGGCTGGTTGCGCTCCAGCCAGGTGCGGCCCAGCTCGTGCCGCAGCGCCAACACCTGCGGCCGGTCCGGGTCGTGGTCGTACGCGGCGCAGCCCCGCACGATCGGCTCGAGGATGTCGAAGGCCGACCCGGGCAGGCCGACGGCGATGAGGTAGCGGGCGGTCAGCCGGGCCAGTTCCAGTGCCCGGCGTACCGTCTCGGGGTCGTGCTTGTGTTTCTGCGGCACCAGATATCCGCGAACGGCCTCGACCAGGTGCGGCACCAGCACGTCCCAGTTGGACCAGGCGGCCGAGTCGTCCGGATTCTGGCCCTCGGTGGCGGCGAGCAGCAGCTTCATGACGACGCCGTGGTACTCGGCGATCTGCTCGCGGACCTCGTCGCGGTCGCGAAACATCGCGTGCACCAGCGGGTGCAGCGACAGCACGTGCGCGAAGGCCGGGTCGGTGACGTCCTCCTGGACGTCGAAGTCGACCAGGGCGAGGTCGCCGATGCCCTCCAACACCTTCACCCGCTGCCGGGCGGTCAGCCCTTCGAACAGGGGCGACCCGGCAAGGATGGCTGGCTTGAGGACCGCCTCGTAGGGCACCGGGGAGATGCTCAGGCAGGCCAGCACGTTGAGCAGTGGTCGGCTCTGCTGGAGCTGGCGGCGGGCCAGCAGGTCCAGTGAGATGTCGTCGACCTCGCGGACGATCTCCAGACCGAGCGACTCGTCGAGGTCGACGTCGGCCGCGTCGCGCGGCGAGCGGAACCGCCGCTCCACGGCCGTGCGGTAGTCGGCGAAGGTGGTGATGGTGGAGGAGCCGCGCCAGACCGGACTGGCGTTGACCGAGCGGAGGTAGTTGCCGGCAGCCCGCAGGGCCAGTGGCAACCCGCCCAGCTCGCGGGCCAGTTCGCGGGCGTCGTCGAGGCCGCCGGCCTGCGCGCCGGCCCGGTCGATGAGCACCTGGGCCCCGGCGTCGGCGTCGAGCGGGCGGACCTGGTGGAGGGTCGACCAGGTGCCCCAGGTGGCGCGGTTGCCGTCCCGGGTGGTCACCAGGACCATGCCGTCCTCGGCCTCCGGCCTGCGCAGCCAGCCGGTGCCGTCGGCGAGTACCCCGTCGGTCGGACCGAGCGTCGCGGGCTCGTCCGCGCTGTCGAAGATCAGCAACCAGGGCTGCTGGGCCTGGTTGAGGTAGCGCCAGACCAGGTCGGTCGCGCTGATCATGCCGGACCACGCCTGGTCGACCTGACTCTCCGACGCGCCGAGCTGACTGACGACCTCGCGCATCCCGGAGTTGAGCCGGCCGGCCTGCACCCACCAGACGGTACGACCGTCCGCCCGTGCCCGACGGGCGATCTCCAACGCCACGTGGCTCTTGCCGGAGCCGCCCATGCCGCACAGGATGTGCACCGACGGTTGGTCCCCGTCGGTGTCCGCCGGATGCATGATCTCGTCGATCAGGTCGTCGCGGCCGTGCAGTGGGCTGTCCAGGCGCCCGAGTGGCGGGTCGACGGAGACGCGACTCGGTCGGTCGTAGGCCGGCCGGCGCACGCCCGCATTCTCGGGTGGAACGTCCGCAGTCAATGCGGTCCCCCTTCGGTGGCGAAATTGCGGCGCGGCGGGTGGCAGAAAAGATCATGTCCACTGAGTGGGCATTCGGAGGGGTCGTCACCCGCCCTACGTCAACCGCAAGCGTATCCACCACCGTACCGACTTGCACACTCTCCGTTCAGGCCGCCCGGCCGGCCGGAATCGACATGACGAATTCCATTCCGTCGTTCATTCGGACCGATCTGCCGTGCTCGATGCTCGCGCGGCGCATCCACGATGGACGCATGAACTGGTTGCCGTACGACGATGTGGCCGACTGGGGTTCGGTGCCGGACTGGTTCGGCGCGCTCGGCTCCATCGCGAGTGTGCTCTTCGTGTACCTCGGTCTGCGTCGGGAGATCCGTGCCCGGCGTGTCGACGAGATGCGGGTCCGGGCCACCCAGGCGCGGCTGGTCTCGGCGGTCACCGAGATCCGCGGCAACGCGGTGCTGCGGGTGACCGTGACCAACGAGAGTGACGCGCCGGTGCTCGACGTGACGGTGCTGCCGCGACTGGTGTCGTCCGAGGCTCCGGATGACCCGCCCGTCGACCTCGCCGGAGCGAAACAGGTTCGCCGGATACACGGCCGGGAAAGCGCGGATCTGTTCGTCACCGTCACCGGGGAACGTCGGCTACACGCGGCGACCGACACGGTTCTGGTGGAGTTGACCTTCACCGATCACGACGGAAACCGCTGGCGGCGTATCGGTTCCGGTCAACCCGAGCCGGTGAGCTGACCAAGACACGAATGCGGACACGGTGGTCCGGCGGCACACAACCGCCCGCCGGATCACCGGTCCGCCACCACCGGCCACGGCCCGGTCTGCGGGGTGCGCAGCGCGACCAGACCGCCGAGGGCGCCGGCCAGCGCCGGCAGGGTGGTGAGGTACGCCCCGCCGGGCACCGCCACGGCGAGCAGCACCCCGAGCAGGGCCAGCCAGGCCAGGCCGCCGACGGCCAGCGCGGCCGGGCCGATCCGGCGACGGGTCAGCGCGTACCAGGTGAACAGGATGGCGGTGGCGAGCGCCAGCACGGCCATCCGGTACCAGATCGGACGGTACGGGTCGAGGAGTTCCGCGTACCCCGGCCGGATCGTGGTGGCCCGGTAGATCAGAGGCACGCCTCCTCGGCGTCGGTCAGCACGGGGCGGCACCATCCTGCCCGTCGGCGGGTCGGAAGGGGACGGCCGGGCGTCCACCGATCTTCCGCCTGTCAGGGGGTGCCTGGCCGTCCGCTCTGCCCTCGGTTCCCCGGCGGGCAGTGATCCTGCCCATCCCCGCCCCGTGCCGCGGCCATCGTGTTGTGTGCGACCGTTGTCTAATACAGGATCAGCAGGGCACTCGGAAGGAGCCCGACATCACCAGCGAACTCCCGCGTCTCGCGGCGGTGACCCGGCCGCATCAGGGAGGTGGCCTGGCCGGCTCCCCTGTCGTGCCGTACCCGCACGGCGGCCTGGCGCGGCACGGCAACCTGCCGCCCGGCGAGCGGTTGCGGGTGCTGCTGGTGGAGGACGACGAGGGCGACGCCTTCCTGGTCGGTGAGCTGCTCGCCGAGACGAACTCGATGATCGACCTGGTGGTCGCCACCAGCCTCAGCGAGGCGCGACAGCGGATTGCCGGCGTCGACTGCGTCCTGCTCGACCTGGGCCTGCCCGACGCGCAGGGGCTGGACGGGCTGCGCCAGGTGCTGGAGATGTCCAGCGGGGCCGCCGTCTGCGTGCTGACTGGCCGCTCGGATGAGCACCTGGGCATCGTGGCGGTCGCCGAGGGCGCACAGGACTATCTGGTCAAGGGCCAGGTCGACGGGGTGCTGCTGACGCGGGCGCTGCGCTATGCGGTCGAGCGCAAGCGCGCCGACGTGAACGCCCGCCGGCTGCGCGAGGTCGAGCTGCGCCAGGCCGAGTCGGCCCGCCTCGAACGCGGCCTGCTGCCCCAGCCGCTGATGACGACCGACCAGGTGGCGGTGCACACCTTCTACCGGCCGGGTCGGCACGCCGCGCTGATCGGCGGGGACTTCTTCGACGTGGTGCAGACCCGTCCGGACCGGCTCGACCTGATCGTCGGGGACGTCTGCGGCCACGGGGTGGACGAGGCCGCGCTCGGTGTGGAACTGCGGGTGGCGTGGCGGGCCCTCGTGCTCGCCGGGGTGCCGGACGACGAGGTGCTGCCCGCGCTGGAGCAGGTGCTGATGAGTGAGCGCCGCCTTCAGGAGATCTTCGCGACGGTGGCCACCACCCGCCTCGACCTGGACGCCAACCGGGCCACCGTCCGACTCGCCGGGCATCCGCCGCCGCTGCTGCTCTCCGGCGGCCAGGTCGTCCCGGTGCCCGCCCCCGGTGGCCTGCTGCTGGGCGTACGACCCCGCCGGCCGATCGCCTACGACATGGAGTTCGACACCGATGACTGGTCCCTGCTGATGTACACCGACGGCCTGATCGAGGGACGGGTGGGCACGGGCAACGAACGGCTCGACGTGCCGGGCCTCAGTGGCCTGCTCGACGAGCCCGCCAACCGGGAGGTGTCGCTGCCCGAGCTGCCGGCCTGGCTGGTCGGCAGGGCCGAGCAGATCAACGGTGGCCCGCTCGCCGACGACGTGGCGATGCTGCTGGTCAGCCGCGGTGGTGGCCGGTGAGGCCGATGGTCGGCGGCTGGAGTCTGCGCCGCCGCGTCATCACGCTGCTCACCGTCGTGGGTGTGCTGCTGATCGGCCTGGCCGCCGCGGAGGCGGCCATGGCCGCGCGCAACCGCACCCAGATCGACGCCGTGCTGAACCAGACCGGGCCGCTGCGGGTGCAGTCGCAGGAGCTGCTCAACGCGGTGCTCGACCAGGAGACGGCGGTTCGCGGGTACGCGGTCAGCGGTGACCCGGCCGACCTGGGTCCGTACGAGACGGGACTCGACCGGGAGAAGGCCACCGTCGCCGCGATGCGGGGTTTGCTGCACGACTACCCGCAGATCGGCCAGGAGCTGCGGACCGTCGAGGAGCGGACCGAGCAGTGGCGGCAGACCGTCGCCGAGCCGGTGATCACCACGACGGAGCAGGAGGGCACCAGCGCCGGCCAGGTGCTGGTTACCGAGCAGGCCCGGCAGCGGTTCGACCAGGTCCGCTCGGCCGTCGACGACCTTCAGCGGGAGATCCTCGCCGCCCGGGAGCAGGCCGCCTCGAACGTGCGCAACAGCAGCAACGTGCTCGTCGTCCTGCTGATCGTCGCGGCCCTGGTTGTCGTCGTGGCCGGCGCGGTGCTCCTGCTCTCGCTGGACCGGATGGTGGTCCGGCCACTGACCGGGCTGGCCAGTCAGGTTCGCGAGGTCGCCGAGGGCGACTACCAGCACCGCATCGCCACCCTCGGCCCACCGGAGTTCATCCGGCTCCGCGACGACGTGGACGCGATGCGCCAAAAGATCGCCTCCGACCTGGCCGAGGTGCGGGAGGCCCGCGAACGCATCGAGTGGGTCAACAACCAGCTCCAGAAGCAGGCCGAGGAGCTGACCCGGTCCAACCGTGACCTGGAGCAGTTCGCGTACGTGGCGTCCCACGATCTGCAGGAGCCGTTGCGCAAGGTGGCCAGCTTCTGCCAGCTGCTCCAGCGCCGCTACGCCGGGCAGCTCGACGAGCGGGCCGACCAGTACATCGCGTTCGCGGTGGACGGCGCGCAGCGGATGCAGCGTCTGATCAACGACCTGCTCGCGTTCTCCCGGATCGGTCGGCTCACCACCGGCTTCGTCGACGTCGATCTCAACAAGGTGATGGGCGACGTGGCCGGCCAGACCGAGGCCGCCAGGCAGTACGCGGACGCGGAGCTGACCTGGACCGAGCTGCCGGTGATCCGTGGCGAGGAGCCGCTGCTCACCAACCTGTTGGCCAACCTGGTCAGCAACTCGATCAAGTTCCGTCGTCCGGACGCGCCACCCAAGGTGCACATCTCGGCGCGGCTGGTCGACGCCGAGTGGGAGATCAGCTGCCAGGACAACGGCATCGGCATCGAGCCCGAGTTCGCCGACAAGATCTTCGTGATCTTCCAGCGGCTGCACTCCAAGGACGCGTACCCGGGCACCGGCATCGGGTTGGCGATCGTCAAGAAGATCGTCGAATATCACGGCGGCCGGGTCTGGGTGGACACCGACGTACCGGAGGGCACCGCCATCCGGTTCACGCTCCCGGCGCGCCCGGAGGACGTGGAGGCGACTGCCGTCACCGACTCCGCCGAGCAACCGCAGGAGGTCACGGCGGGGGACGCGACGCCGGCGGACGAGGCGTCGTTGGCGCTGCCGGAGCATCCTGCGGGGGCGGACCAGCAGGACCGGGCCGACGGGCCGCCGGAACGCGATAGAACGGGTGACATGAGGGAGACGGTGGGATGACCGCGCCGGCGGACGGCAAGAGCCCGATCGAGGTCCTGCTCGTCGAGGACGATCCGGGTGACGTGCTGATGACCCAGGAGGCGTTCGAGGAGCACAAGCTGCGCAACCGGCTGACCGTCGTCTCCGACGGCGCCGAGGCGCTGGCCTACCTGCGGCGGGAGGGTCAGTACGCCGACGCGGTGGCGCCCGACCTGATCCTGCTCGACCTCAACCTGCCCCGCCGGGACGGGCGGGAGGTGCTGGAAGAGATCAAGAACGACCCGGAGCTGCGCCGCATCCCGGTGGTCGTGCTCACCACCTCGCAGGCCGACGAGGACATTCTGCGCAGCTACCAGCTGCACGCCAACGCCTACGTGACCAAGCCGGTGGACTTCGAACGCTTCATCTCGGTCGTCCGGCAGATCGACGAGTTCTTCGTCAGCGTGGTCAAGCTGCCGCCGCGTGGCTGACACCCTGCTCGACGACGTCGGCGACCTGCTCCTGGAGGCCGCCGACCAGGTCGTGTTGCCGCTGTTCCGCAAGCTCGACGACGCCGACGTGTCGGAGAAGGCGCCGGGCGAGGTGGTGACCGTCGCCGACCGCCGCGCCGAGGAGTTGATCTCCGCTGGGCTGCGCCGACTGCGGCCCGGCTCGCTGGTGGTGGGCGAGGAGGGCGTCGCCGACGACCCGACGCTGCTGACGCACCTGCGCGACGGTGGGGACGTGTGGCTGGTCGACCCGGTCGACGGCACCGCCAATTTCGCCGCCGGTCGCCGACCGTTCGCCCTGATGGTGGCGCTGCTGACCGATGAGCGGCCGACGGCGGGCTGGATCCTCGACCCGCTGGCGGGGACGCTGGCCGCCGGTCGGGCCGGCGAGGGCGCCCTACTCAACGGCCAGCCGGTCGGTACCGCCGACGTCGTGGCGTCCCTGGGCGACATCCGCGGCGTGGCGATGACCCGCTTCCTGCCCCCGCCGGCCCGCGACCGGGTTCGTGCCGGTGGTCGCCGCCTCGGCGAGTTGCTGCCCGGCCAGCACTGCGCCGGCCGGGAATACCTGGACATCCTCACCGGCGAGCAACAGTTCGCCCTCTTCTGGCGCACCCTGCCGTGGGACCACGCGCCGGGTGCCCTGCTGGTCCGCGCCGCAGGTGGCGTGGCCCGCCGGTTCGACGGCGTCGACTACCACCCGGCCGACGAGGGCGCCGGGCTGCTCGTCGCGGCCAACGAGCAGATCTGGGCCGAGGTCCACGAGGCGCTGCTCGGCACCTGACCCGCGCCGCCGGTGACGCCGTCGGCGGGGCTCGCGCACGCGGCGCGCTACGGCGGCGGCACGCTGCGTCGACGCCGGCGCTGGCGAGCGGTCACGGGGCTGGTCCCCGGCGCGCGTTCCGGTATCGTGACCGGCGGTCTCCGCCAGCAGGCCGCCGACCGGCGCCGGTGGGGACGCCGCCGCGCAGAGTTCACCGGGGGCCGGCGGTCGACGGAAGGACGCTTTCGTGCCCAGGACCAGGCTCAGTCAGCCGCGCGTTCGCCGCGTACTGCTCCCTCTGCTCGCTGCCGTCGCGCTGGTGCTCGCCGGCGGTGTGCCCGCGTTCGCGGAGCCCGGTGAGGGCGGCACCAAGAAGTTGCAGGACGCGCTGGAGCTGACCGCCAAGGGCCACATCGAGGCCAAGGCCAAGTTGGACAACTCCAAGCGCCGGCAGACGGCGCTGACCGGTGAGCTGAAGACCGTCGAGGTTCGGCTGGTCGGGCTGACCACCCAGGTCGGCGAGGTGGCCGCGCAGTCGTACCGGGCCGGCCGGCTCACCCCGATGGCGATGCTGCTCAACACGGCGACGCCGCAGGCGTTCCTGCAACGGGCGGCTGACCTGGATCTGATGGCCCAGCGGGACAGCAAGCGGTTGCGCGATCTGACCGCGGCCCGGCAGCAGGCCCAGCAGGCCAAGATCGCCATTGACGCCGAGGTCCGCGAGCAGCAGAAGCAGCTCGCCGTCATGGCCAAGAAGAAGAAGGAGGCCGAGGCGGCCCTGGCCGAGGTCAGCTCGGGTGGCAGCAGCGGCTTCAGCGGCGGCAACTCGTCCTCGGCGAAGCCGGCGCCGCGGAACTCCGACGGCTCCTGGCCGTCGGAGTCCTGCTCGGTGAAGGACCCCACCACGTCGGGGTGCATCACCCCGCGCACCCTGCACGCCCTGAAGGAGACCCAGGCGGCCGGCTACAAGCGGCACGTCTCCTGCAAGCGCAGTGGTGGCGGCGGCGAGCACCCGAAGGGTCGGGCCTGCGACTTCTCGGCCGCCATGAACGGCTTCGAGGACAAGAACGCGACCGGCGGCGACAAGGCGTACGGGGACAGTCTGGCCGCCTGGCACGTCCGCAACGCCGAACGTCTGGGTGTGCTCTACGTGATCTGGTACCGGCAGATCTGGCATCCGGGCACCGGGTGGCGTGCCTACAGTGGCAGCGGCAGTCCCGCCGCCTCCCACACGAACCATGTTCATCTCTCGATGTACTGACCCGAAGCGCCAGCTTCGCTGCGTACCATCGCGACGATGAGTTCCTCACCGTCCGACGTAGCGGCTCCCACGGCCCCGCCCGTGCCGGTCACCGGCCGGGCGCTGCCGGGCGGCCTGGCCGCCTTCCTCGTCTTCTTCGCAAGCGGCGCCGTGCTGGTGCTGGAGACGGTCGCGCTGCGCCTGGTCGGCCCGTACGTGGGGGTGACCCTCCAGGTGACCAGCTCGGTCATCGGCATCGCGCTCGCCGCGATCGCGTACGGGGCGTGGTCCGGCGGCTGGCTGGCCGACCGGCGTGACCCGCGCAGTCTGCTGGCGCCCGCGCTGGTACTGGCCGGGATCGCCACCGCGGTGACCCTGCCCGTGGTGCGCTACGCCGGTGAGGTGCTGCGCGGCGGGGCGGCCAGCGCCATCCTGCTGCTCGTGGCGCTCGCCGTGTTCGTGCCGGCGGCACTGTTGGCGGCGGTCACCCCGCTGGTGGTGAAGCTCCAACTCGCCGACCTGCGCCGGACCGGTCAGGTGGTCGGCCGGTTGTCCGGCATCGGCACCCTGGGCGGCATTACGGCCACCCTGCTCACCGGGTTCGTGCTGGTTGCCGCGCTGCCCACCACGGTCATCCTCCTGTCGCTGGCGGTGGCGCTCGGGCTGGCCGGCATCGGCCTCGGCTGGTACCTGCGGCGCCAGGCACGCCCCGACCTGCCCGGTCCGACCCGCGTCCGAGCCGCGCTGGCAGTTTTCGGCCTGCTCGGTGCGGGACTGAGCGCCGTCGCGCCCAACCCGTGCGACATCGAGACCGCGTACCACTGCGCCCGCGTCACCACCGATCCGAACCGGCCCAGCGGTCGGACGCTGCTGCTCAACTCGGCCCAGCACTCGTACGTGGATCTGGCCGACCCGAAGCACCTCGAGTACGCGTACACGAAGTGGATCGGCGCGGTCGCCGACGTTGCCGCGCCGGCCGGGCAGCGGTTGGACGCGCTGCACCTGGGCGGTGGCGGCTTCACCGTGCCGACGTACCTGACCGCGACCCGACCCGGCACCGACAACGTGGTGTTCGAGATCGACGGCGGGCTCGTCGAGCTGGGCGAACGGGAACTGGGCGTCCGCCCGGGGCCGGACCTGCGGGCGGTGGTGGGCGACGCGCGGATGCTGGTCGCCGGTGAGCCGACGGACAGCCGCGACCTGGTCGTCGGCGACGCGTTCGGCCACCTGGTGGTGCCCTGGCACCTGGCGACCCGGGAGATGGCCGCCGAGATCCGGCGCGTGACCCGCCCCGGCGGCGTCTACGTGCAGAACGTCATCGACTACCCGCCACTGCGGCTCATCCGCGCCGAACTGGCCACTGTCGCCGCCGAGTTCACGCACGTCGCGTTGATCGCCCCGCCGGAGGCGCTCGCCGAGGAGCGGGGGAGCAACTTCCTCATCGTCGCCTCCGACGCGCCGCTGCCGCTGACCGCCGTCCGCGTCCGTCTCGACGCCGTCGACGTGAACGTCAGCCTGCTCTCCGGCGCGGACCTCACGGACTTCGTCGGGGAGGCGATGGTGTTGACCGACGACTACGCCCCCGTGGACCAACTGCTGACGACCGCCTGATCGGGTGATATTCCTGACCGATTCCGATCCTTCAGGTGTAGCCCGGCCTGTCGTGGGCAACAACGGCCACCATGGGCGGTGGGGACCGGAACGGCGCGCAACTCCTCGATGAGCGGTACCGGCTCATCGAGCAGCTCGGCGCGGGTGGCATGTCGGTGGTCTGGCGCGGTTACGACGAGGTGCTGGGCCGCCAGGTCGCGGTGAAGGTGTTGGCGTCACGGTTGGCCAGCGACCGGGCCTTCCGGCACCGGATCCGCGTCGAGGCGCAGGCCGCCGCGCGGCTCTGCCACCCCAACATCACCAACGTGTACGACTACGGCGAGTCCCACCAGGTCGGCCTGACCGTGCCGTACGTGGTGATGGAGCTTGTCGACGGCGGTTCGCTGGCCGGCCGACTCGGTCGGGAGGTGCGGCTGCCCTGGCGTGAGACGGTGACCATCGGCGCGGAGGTCAGCTCGGCGCTGGTCACCGCGCACGCTCGCGGGGTCGTGCACCGCGACGTCACCCCGGGCAACGTCATGCTCACCTCGACCGGCGTGAAGGTGGTCGACTTCGGCATCTCCGCGTTGGTGGGAGAGAGCGAGAAGGGGCCGGACGGCGCGCTGCTCGGCACACCCGCGTACCTCGCGCCGGAGCGGCTGGACAACGGCCAGGTCTCCCCGGCCACCGACGTGTATGCCGTGGGGCTGCTGCTCTACCGGATGCTCACCGGCCGGCTGCCGTGGGAGGCGAACACGACCACCCAGATGCTGCGTGCGCACATGTACAGCGACCCGGACCCGATGCCGGCGGTGCCCGGGCTGCCCGACGCGGTGACCGACCTGGTGCGGCGCTGCCTGGCCAAGCGCCCGGCCGACCGGCCGACCACCGCGGAGCTGGCCCGCACCCTCGCGGAGGCGGTCGGCATGCTGGCGGTGGTGCCGGTCTCACCGGCGGGCGGTCCGTTGGATCCCGTCGCGCTGGCCAACGCCGGCACCACGATCCTGCCCTGGTCGGCGGAGACGGACGCCCTTCCGCTGTCGCGGACGCGGCGCGGCCGCATCCGCCAGGTGAACCGGCGTCGGCGGCTGGAGGCCGGGGCGGCAGCCGTCGGGTTGATCGCGGTCACCGGGGCGATGTGGGCCTTCACCTCCCACAGCCCGGCCAACGGCGAGGACCGGCCCACGACCGAGGCGCGGATGGGCCTGCCCGAGACGACGCCCTGCGAGGTGGCGTACGCGCTACGCACGGACTCCGGCAAGGACTTCACCGCCGAGCTGACCCTGACCAACACCGGTGACCGCGAGCTGCGCGACTGGACGGTGAACTTCACCTTCCCGGGTCAGCAGAAGGTGACGAAGGCCGAACCCGCCCCCGCCCAGCAGCAGGGTGGCGCGGTGCAGATCCGGCCCGCGGCCCAGCGGACGACGCTGGCGCCCGGCGCGGCCGAGAAGCTGACCCTGGCTGGGACGTACACCGGGGCGAACGCGCTGCCGGTGGAGTTCCGGCTCGGCGACGCGACCTGCCGGGTACGCGTCTCCGGGGTGGCCGGGTCGACCCCGTCCACCGCCCCGGCGGTCAAGGCCGCCCCGACGAAGGCCCTACCGAAGAAGACGACGAAGGTCGCCCCCAAGGCGCCGGCGCCACCGAAGGCCCCCGAGAAGGAGCAGGCGAAGGCGCCGAAGAAACCTTCCAACGGCAAGGGGCCGGGTGGTGGTCCGGGAAAAGGGTGAAAGTGCCTGAGGGGCACGCTCGCCACCCCAAGTGAGGTATCGACGTCAGCGTCGCCCCGCGAACCGCTGCACCTGGTCGATCCTCTCGACCCTCGGCGTGGCCGGCGTGCTGCTCGCCGCCGCCGTGGCCGTGCCCACCATGGCCGCCGCCGGCCCCTCGGCCGACGCGGACCGCACCCGGGCCACCGACCGGCCGATCGTCATCGGCCACCGCGGGGCCAGCGGATACCGGCCGGAGCACACCCTGGAGGCGTACTGGCTGGCGATCCGGATGGGCGCCGTCTACATCGAGCCGGACCTGGTGTCCACGTCCGCGGCGTGCTCGTCGCCCGGCACGAGAACGAGATCTCCGGCACCACCGACGTCTCGACCCACCCGGAGTTCGCGGCCCGCAAGGCGACGAAGACCATCGACGGTGTCGCCGTGACCGGCTGGTTCACCGAGGACTTCACCCTCGCGGAGTTGAAGACGCTGCGGGCCAAGGAGCGACTGCCCCAGGTACGCGTGGCGAACACCGCCTTCGACGGCCGCTTCGAGGTGCCCACCCTCCAGGAGGTCATCGACCTCGCCCGAACCGAGGGGCGGACACGGGCCGCACCATCGGCATCTACCCGGAGACCAAGCACCCGAGCTACTTCACGTCGATCGGCCTGCCGCTGATCACGCCCGGCCCACACGCTGGCCCGTCGTCCGCCACCTCGGACGCCGGGCCAGCGGCGTCTCCGACGCAGGCGGAAGTGCGGGTGCGGGCCGCGGGCAGAGGCGCTGGCGCTGGATCGCCCCACGGCCGAAGGCTATCCCAGGTCCACGCCCGCCCCACACGGGAAACACCCGCAAGATCGTGCTCGATTTAGGAAGTAGGGGCATAGCTGCGCCCCGAGGCCACTACATCCACGAACATTCATGATCGAGCACGATCTTGGTGGAGCGAAGGCGAACGAGGGAGCAACTTCCCTGTTGTTGCAGTCTTAGGGCCGACGGAAGCAGCAACAACAGGGAAGTTGCGCGGATCTTCATCCGCTCGCTCTCATCCTCGACGGCCACGGCCACGGCCACGGCCACGGCCACGGCCACGGCCACGGCCACGGCCACGGCCACGGCCACGGCCACGGCGATGGCGATGGCCTCGGCCACGGCGATGGCCACGGCCACGGCCACGGCGATGGCCACGGCGATGGCCTCGGCGATGGCGGAGGGGTGGAGGGGGCGACGGTCGAGGGATGGAGCGCGCGTCAGGCGGTGTCAGTGGCCGGGGTGCTCGGCGACGTAGGTGCCACGCCCCGGCTGGCCGGTGATCAGCTCACGGTCGTGCAACAGGGAGAGCGCCCGCGAAGCGGTGTTCGTGTCCGAGGCGTAGCTCTCGGCCAGCTCCCGAGTGGAGGGCAGCTTGTCGCCCGGCTTCAGCTCGCCGCTCCGGCGGCGGCCCCCCGTGTGGCCGCCGCCCTCTGCGTCGTGGGTCAGCCGTTCAGCAGGTCGTACGCCATTGCCGGGGCCTTCGTGGCGGCGGCGCCAGTCGGCACGGTGATCTTCGGCGCGCTGCCGTAGTCGGCGTACTTGACGACGTAGTCGTACGCCTTCGCCTTCCCGGCTGCCGGCATCTTCAGCGTCAGCGACGCCAGGTGCTTGTCCGCACCGACCACGGCCGTGAACGGCACCTTCTTGCCGGCCTCGCCGAGGGCCGCCGCCTCGCCGTCCTCCAGCGCCTTCGCCGCCTCCCCGGCGCTCACATCGATGAATCCGACGTACTGGCCGGGGCTCTTCTGCTCGACCGAGGTGGCCGCCTGGATCAGCGGACCCGCGTTGCCCTGGTCCACGCCGTCGTACGTCGGGATGCTCGCGGCATCGGTCAGCTTCGCGCGGTCCAGCTTCATCCACTTGTCGGGGAACTTCGGCAGTCCGGGACGGCCGCTGAACTTCGCCTTCACCCAGTTCTGGTCCTCGATCACCAGGAACGACATCTTCACCACGACGCCGTCGTCGGGCGGCATGACCATGTTGAGTTCGAACGCCTTCGCCGCCGGGTCGATCCGGCCGTCGATCGTGCTCGACGAGTCCTTGCCGCTGAACCGGAACGCCCCCTCCGTGCCGTCCGGGACGGCGTCGAGGAGCGCCTCCTTCGGACTGATACTCGGGCTGGCGGACGGGCTGCTCGGTGGCGCCGCGGCGGGCTCCTCTTCGGTCCGCAACCCGCGAGCAGGGTGGTCGCGGCCAGCACGGCGGCGGCCGTACCGACCGTCCGTCGGATGGTGCCGGCGGTGCCCGTTGCCTGTGTCATCGCATTTCTCTTTCTCGCTGCGTGGCTTCTGCCGACGAGGATGCTGCCGGCCGGCACGGCGGTTCGGCTGCCGATATGCTGCCGTCCGGCTGCCGGGCACTGCCGTCCGGCTGTCCTGGGGGTGTCAGGAGCGGAAACTCGCATGTCAGGCCAACTGCGTTTCGAGATTCTCGGGCCTCAGCGGGCCTGGTACGCCGACCAAGAGATCGACCTCGGTCCCGGTAAGCATCGGGCGGTGCTCGCCGTACTCCTGCTCGCCGCAGGCCGTCCGGTGTCCACCGGGCAGATCGTCGACGCGGTCTGGCCGGAGGAGCCGCCCGCGAACGGTCCCAACGTGGTACAGAAGTACGTGGCCGGGCTGCGCCGGGTGCTGGAACCGGACCGGTCCCCTCGTACGCCGGGACAGGTGCTCAGCCTGACCGACGCCGGCTACCTGCTGCGGGTGGATCCCGAGGCGGTGGACGCGGTCCGCTTCGAACGGGGTGTGCAGGCCGCCCGCCAGCGGCACGCGTCCGGGCTTGCGGAGCAGGCGCTGAGTGAGCTGGCGACCGCCCTGGACCTCTGGCACGGGGAGCCGTTCACCGGCTTCACCGGTCCGATCTTCGAGGCGGCCCGGCAGCGGCTGGTGGAGTTGCGGGCCGTGGCGTTGGAGACCCGGGCCGAGTTGAGGCTTGACCTCGGACGGCACCGCGAGACGGTCGGTGAGCTGGTGGAGCTGGTGGCCGAGTTTCCCGTCCGGGAACGGCTGCGACACCAGCTCATGCTCGCGCTCTACCGCAGCGGGCGGCAGGCCGAGGCGCTCGCCGCCTACCGGGAGTTCGGCGACCTGCTCCGCGAGGAGTACGGCATCGAGCCGGGCGAGGCGTTACAGGAACTGCACCGGCGCATCCTGCGCTCCGACCCGACCCTCGTGGTGGCGAAACCCACCGAACCGGAGATACCGCGGCCGGTGGCGGCCATGGTGCGCGAACCGGCAACGCCGGTGGTCGCACCCGCCGGTCTCGTCCCCACCCCACCGGCACCGGCACCGGCACCGGCACCGGCATCGCCGGCCGTCGTGTCAGCGCCGCCGCCGCTACTCCCGCCGCCGCTACTCCCGCTGCCTCCGCTACTCCCGCTGCCTCCGCTACTCCCGCCGCCTCCGGCAACCGCCAGGAAGCCCGCGCGGCGGCAGGCGCCGTACTGGGCGAGCAGGACCGTCACGATCCTCGGTACGGTGCTCGTCCTGCTCTCGTTCGGTTGCCTGACCTGGCTGGTGATCCTGGCGTACGCGGTCTGGCGGCGGAGTTGGCGCCTCGCGGTCGCAGGCGTCGGCTACCTGGCGCTGGTCGTCGTCGAGGTGACCATGCTCGACATGGAGAATCCGGACGCCGAGGTACCCGGCCCGGAGGCGGTGACATTCCTCGGTCTGGCCGTCATCACCTGGCTCGCCGGGGCGGTGCATGTGGTCCTGCTCAGCCGTGGGCTCTGGGAGGCGATCACCGGACGGCCGGACAGCGCCCGGGGTCGCGCGGACGAGGAGCGGCGCATCCGGCGGGAGCACGCCCGTTACCTGCTCTATCACTATCCGGCGGCCCGGGCCGAGTTGGGACTTGGCCGGCCCGAGCTGGCCCGCACCTTCGACGACGGTGGTCTGGTCGACATCAACGCGGTTCCCGAGCAGGTGCTCGCCACCCTGCCCGGGCTGACGCCCGAACAGGGCCGGCAGATCGTGGTGGACCGCTGGCTACGCGGCCCGTACGCCTCGATGGAGGAGCTCGCGGCGCGCTGCCTGCTGCCTCCGAGCGCGACCGAGCCCCTCCGCGACCTGTTGCTCTTCCTGCCCCCGGCGTCCCGGTCCGACGAAGCGCGAATGCACGGATCGTGATGGGAACCTCCCGCGCGGCCGGGGGTTCTGACGCACGGCGCTGGTAGAAATGCCGGATGGGCGACGAACGGGCGGCGGTACGGGAGCGGGCCGAGGCGGTGCTGCGCCGGCTGGCCGGTGAGCACGCCCGGCTGCGCGAGGACCAGTGGCGGGCCATCGAGGCGTTGGTCGTCGACCGGCGTCGGGTGCTCTGTGTGCAGCGCACCGGTTGGGGCAAGTCGGCGGTCTACTTCGTGGCCACCGCGCTGCTCCGCGACCGCGAGCAGGCCGACCGGCAGAGCGGCGTGGCCGACCGGCAGAGCGGCGTGGCCGACCAGGCCGGCCCGACAGTCATCGTGTCGCCGCTGCTGGCGCTCATGCGCAACCAGGTCGAGGCGGCGGCCCGCGCGGGCATCCGGGCCCGCACGATCAACTCGGCGAACCTCGACGAGTGGGACGAGATCACCGCCGAGATCCAGGCCGGCGCCGTGGACGTGCTGCTGATCAGCCCGGAACGCCTCAACAACCCCGACTTCCGCGACGGCGTGCTGCCCAAGCTGGCCGCGACCACCGGTCTGCTGGTGGTCGACGAGGCGCACTGCGTCTCCGACTGGGGGCACGACTTCCGGCCGGACTACCGGCGGCTGCGTACGTTCCTCGCCGAGCTGCCCGAGCGCACGCCCGTGCTCGCCACCACCGCCACCGCCAACGCCCGGGTCACCCAGGACGTCGCCGAGCAGTTGGGCGACGCGCTCGTCCTGCGCGGGACGCTGGACCGCGAGTCGCTGCGGCTCGGCGTCCTCGACCTGCCCAGCCCCGCACACCGACTGGCGTGGCTCGCCGACCACCTGGACGAGCTGCCCGGCTCCGGCATCGTCTACACGCTGACCGTTGCGGCAGCCGGAGAGGCCACCGAGTTCCTGCGCTCCCGGGGCTACCCGGTCGCGTCGTACACCGGCCAGGCCGACGACGCCGACCGGCGGGCCGCCGAGCAGGATCTGCTCGACAACAAGATCAAGGCTCTGGTGGCGACCAGCGCGCTCGGCATGGGCTTCGACAAGCCCGACCTGGGCTTCGTCGTCCACCTCGGCGCGCCGCCGTCGCCGATCGCGTACTACCAGCAGGTCGGCCGCGCCGGCCGCGCCGTCGAGCACGCCGAGGTGCTGCTGCTGCCCGGCGCGGAGGACGCCGCCATCTGGCGCTACTTCGCCTCGCTGGCGTTCCCACCGGAGCAGCAGGTCCGGGCCGTGCTGGCTGCCCTGCACACCGACCGGCCGCTCTCCACCCAGGCCCTCGAACCCCTTGTCGACCTGCGCCGGGCCCGCCTGGAGCTGATGCTCAAGGTGCTCGACGTGGACGGCGCGGTCCGCCGGGTGCGCGGTGGCTGGCTCGCCACCGGCGAGCCCTGGGTCTATGACGAGGCCCGGTTGCGCCGCGTCGCCGAGGCGCGCACCGTCGAGCAACAGGCCATGCGGGAGTACGCGTCGACGGGCGACTGCCGGATGCGGTATCTACGGGAACGCCTGGACGACATCGGGGCGGCCGACTGCGGCCGGTGCGACCGGTGCGCCGGCCCACTGTTCGCCGCCGACGTGTCGACGGCCGCGCTCACCGCCGCGCAGACGTTCCTGGGTCGGCCCGGCGTGGAGATCGCGCCCAAGAAGCTCTGGCCGACCGGGTTGGACGCGGTGGGCGTACCCCTCAAAGGCCGGATCGCCCCGACGGACCAGGCGCTGCCCGGCCGCGTGGTCGGCCGCCTCTCCGACCTGGGGTGGGGCGGTCGGTTGCGGGACCTGGTCGGCCCGGAGGCGCCCGACGCGCCGGTGCCGGACGACGTGGCCGGCGCGGTGGTCGAGGTGCTGAAGGCCTGGGCGCACGGCGACGACCCGTGGCCTCGCCGCCCGGTGGCGGTGGTCGCGGTCTCCTCCCGCCGCCGCCCCCGGCTGGTCGGCTCGCTGGCCGAGCGGATCGCCGCCGTGGGCCGGCTGCCGCTGCTCGGCGCGGTCGCCGCGACCGGCCCGGGCGGTCCCGGCGGGCCGCGCGGCAACAGTGCACAGCGGGTACGCGCGCTGCACGACGCCTTCGCCGTGCCGTCCGAGCTGGCCGACGCGCTGGCCGCGCTGGACGGTCCGGTGCTGCTCGTCGACGATCTGGTCGACTCGGGGTGGACGATGACGATGGTGGCCCGTGAACTGCGGCAGGCCGGCGCGCCCGATGTGCTGCCGCTCGCGCTCGCCGTGGCCGGCTGAGCCGCACCTGTCATCGCCGGGCACGCGGCGGCGGCCGCGGGCGGAGAGTTCCCGGGGCGGGCAGATTGCGACGGCCGCCACGCTGTCCCGGCGTCGACCGGAACCGGCCGGGCGCGGCGGTACGGTGGCGGGATGACCGACCAGCAGCTCGTCACCCGCGTGTACGCCGTCACCGGCATGACCTGCGCGCACTGCGTGAGTGCGGTCACCGACGAGCTGTCCGCGCTGCCCGGCGTGCGGCAGGTCAAGGTCGACCTGGCCACCGGCACCGCCACGGTGACCAGCGCCGCGCCGCTGCCCGACGACTCGGTGCGGGCGGCCGTCGACGAAGCCGGCTACGAGCTGGACGCCGGCGGTGCCTGACCAGGCTGGCGTGGCCGGGTCGGGCGGGGGTGCCGTCGTGTCGGACCAGGCTGGCGTGGCCGGGTCGGGCGGGGGTGCCGTCGTGTCGGACCAGGCCGCCGTCCCGGACCGTAGCGTTGTCGGCGTGCCGGACCGGAGCACGGTCCGGTTGGCGCTGGTGGTGGGCGGGCTGGTGCTCGCCGTCCTGCTCGGCTTCGGCCTAGGTCGCCTGAACGGCGGCACCAGCGCCGGCGGCGGCACCACCGGCGGCACGGCCCTGACCCCCGATCACACCCACCCGGCGGGCACGGCGGCACACGACCACGGGTCCGTCGCGGGCGCCGACCAGGGCGCGGCCACCGAGGCCGGTGGTCTGTCGGTCAGCTCGGGCGGATACACGCTCGTGCCACTGGCCACCGAGTTCCCGGCCGGACGCCCCGGGCAACTGCGCTTTCAGGTACGCGACGCGCAACGCCGGCCGGTCACCCGCTTCGCCGTCGTGCACGACAAGCCGATGCACGTCATCGTGGTCCGTCGGGACCTGACCGGCTACCAGCACCTGCATCCGATCATGACGCCGGACGGCACCTGGTCGGTGCCGGTGACTCTCGCACAGCCCGGTGTCTGGCGGGCGTACGCGGACTTCACGGCGGTCGCCGACAGCGGCGGCCAGAGCACCGCGACCCTCGGCGTGGACCTGGTCGTGCCGGGTTCGTACCAGCCGCGTCCGCTGCCCGCGCCGGCGACCTCGACGGCGGTGGACGGGTTCACGGCCGGCTACCAGGGCAGACCGCAGGCAGGGGTGACGGTGCCGCTGAACTTCCGGGTCGACGGCCCGGACGGTGGCGCGGTGCTGGAGCGCTACCTCGGCGCGTACGGGCACCTGGTGGCGCTGCGCGAGGGCGACCTCGGCTACCTGCACGTGCACCCCGAGCCCGAGTTGGCCGACGGCCAGGTCAAGTTCTGGCTGACGATCCCCGGTCCCGGCCGCTACCGCCTGTACCTGGACTTCCAGGTAGCCAGCAAGGTCCACACCGCCGAACTGACCCTGACCGTCCCGTAGCCCGCCCCCGCTGGGTTGATCATGAGGTTATTGCTGCTCGCGTCGGCGTGTCGCGGCGATAACCTCATGATCAACGCGCGCGGCAGGGGGGGTGGCCGGCGTAGCAGGGGTTAGCCGGCGCGGCGGGTGGGGCGGGTGGGGCGGCGGGCCAGGTAGCGGAGCAGGTCGCGGATGTGGTGCTTCTCCTCGGCCGGGACGGTGGGGTCGGCCAGCCGGTCCAGGATGGCGCGGACATCGGCGTCGACCGGGCCGTCGTCCCCGCGCCGTCGGGGCGCCGGGCCCGCGTCGGGCAGTCCGAGCGCGCGGAACGCGGCCGCCACCGGCAGGTCCAGCGCGGCGCAGAAGCCGCGTACCTTGGCCAGTTCGGGATAGTCCTGCCAGTCACCGGCGAGCCAACGAAACACGGTGGAGCGGCCCACGCCCGTGTGCGCGGCAAGATCGGTCACGGTCCACCCGCGCTCTTCGCGGGCGTCGTCGATGGCCCGCCGGACGAAGCGGGCGAACGCCATCTGCGGTGTTACGTCTGCGGAACCCATTCCGGTATGTCTTTCCCTCCCGGCCGAGCACTGGGAAGATGCGCCCCCGAGCGTAGTACGCCGAGGATCGGAAACCACTGACTGACCGCACAAACTGTCCCACGGATGAGACTCCACCTCGGGCAGTATTCGGACCGGTACCGAGCGATCATCATCGTTCGTCCACTAAGCTCGGTGCCCGTCCCGGCACGGCGCACGCGCGCCTGCCGCGTTCGCCTGGACCACCGCCGAGGAGCACCATGGCCGAATCGCGCCGTCCGCAGCCGTACCAGCCCGGTGCGGTGAGCCTCTTCTTCGTCGTCAAGGCTGGCGTCTTCGCCGTTGGGTTCTGGACCTGGCTGCTGGTCCTGGTGCTCCGTACCGATGCGGCGACCGGCGCCCACGTGCTGGCCGCCACCGGCGCGATCACCACCACGCTGGTCGCCGTGGTCCTGGGTGCGCGAATGGCGTTGCAGCACAACGCGGCCGTCCGGCACGCCGAGACGAAGAAACTGCTCGTCGACATCTCCTGGAACGCGTTCACCGCTGCCGGCAACGCCGACAGTTCGGGCAAGGTGGTGCCCTTCCCGAGCAGCCCGGTCGAGGACGACCGCGCGATGCGGCACATCGGGGACCGGGTGTCGGTCTTCGATCGTTCCGGCAGCCGGGACCGGGGCGGCAACACCGACCGCCGGCGCTAGCGCTACGACCGGCCGGCGGGCTGCTCGTCGGCGGCCAGCAGGGCCTCCAGCCGGGGCGTGACCTGCCACTGGTCGACAAGCTCGCGGTAGTCCGCGTGCCGCGGGTCGACGACGCCGGTGCGGCGGGCGCGGATCAGCAGGTTGCGGGGCGTGTGCTGGGAGTCGACGAACTCCACCACCTCGGTCCGGTACCCGTGCGCCCGCAGTAACCCGGCGCGCAGCGCGTCGGTGAGCACATCGGCGAAGCGCTCGCGCAGGATGCCCTGCCGCGTCAACAGCTCGTACGGTGCCGGGGCGGGCGCGGCGCGTAGCTGCTTGGCGAGATCGTGGTGACAGCAGGGCGCGGCGAGCACCCAGCGGGCCTGCCAGCGCACCGCGCGGGCCAGCGCCTCGTCGGTGGCGGTGTCACAGGCGTGCAGCGCCAGCACCAGGTCCGGAGAGGGGTCGACGACGGCCTCGGCGATCGTGCCGGCGACGAAGCTGACCTTGTCGGCCCAGCCCAGTCGCTGCGCCAGTTCGGTGTTGCGTCGGCGCTGGTCCTCCCGGACGTCCACGCCGACCAGCTCCACATCGAGCCCCCGGCTCGCCAGGTAACGGTAGGCGGCGAAGGTCAGGTAGGCGTTGCCGCAGCCCAGGTCGACCACCCGCAGCGGGCCGGTCAGATCGTCGGGCAGGGTCGCCGCCAAGGCGCGCAGGAACGCGTCGACCTGGCGACGTTTGGCCGCCGAGCCGCCGATCTCGGCGAAGATCGGGTCGCCCGGATCGAGCAGGTACTCCTTGGCCCGGTCGTTTCCGCCCGGCTTTGCCGCCGGTCGCGCCGTCGCCGCGCGGTGCACCTGCGCCTCGCCGGACTTGGTCACCCGTAGCTGGAGCGTCGCGTCGGCCGTCTCCACGTGCCAGTTGCCGAAGGGTTCGGCCAGCAGCTCGTCGACCGCCGCAGCGGCTTCAGGACCGGGGGCGACGTTGCGGGTGTACGGGCGTACGCCGTCGGAGGTGGCGATCTGCAGCCGCGTGCCCGCCTTGAGCGTCACCGGACGCAGCTCGGCCCGCACGACCGCAGGACGGTGTTTGCGGCGACGCCCGGCGGCGACCGCCCGGGTCAGCGCGGGATCGAGCAGCAGGTCACGGACCTCGGTGAGGGCGGCATCCAATGGTTCCGGCATCGTTCCATCTTCGGCAGGTGGGGTGGGGAGAAGCGACATCCCCCGTACCGCGCTCAGGCGGTGCGGGGGATGTCGGATGGCTCTCGTTGCGTCAGTCCGCGGTCGCCTCGGCCGGCGTACCCGCGCCGGAACCGCCACCACGACGGCGCCGGCGGCGGCGCGGCTTCGACGCCTCGCCCTCGGCGGCGTCGGCCGACTCGACCGGCGCTGCGTCGGCCGTGATCACAGCGGTCGGCTCACCGGTCACCGTCTCGCCGGCCCGGCGGCGACGCCGGCGGCGCGGGGTGCGGGTGCCCTCGTCGCCAGCGGCGTCCGCGGGTGCCTCGGCGGCCGGTGTGCCGGCGTCGGTGCGGTCCCGGCGACCGTCGCCCCGACCACGGCGCTCGCCCCGGCCCTCGCCCGGGCCCTCGCCGCGGCTCTCACCGCGTCGCGAGCCCCGGCCACCGCTGTCACCGCGGCGGGAGCGCGTCGTGCCGCCCAGGTCTTCCTCGATCTCGGCGGACAACCCGGCGCGCGTCCGCTCGGCGGTGGGCAGGGTGCCGCTGACCTCGGTCGAGACGTGCAGGTCGGTGTAGAGGTGCGGGGAGGTGTGGTACGTCTCCGGCGGCTCGGGCATCTCCAGACCGAGGGTCTTGTCGATGATCCGCCAGCGCGGCATGTCGTCCCAGTCGACGAAGGTCACCGCGACGCCGGTCGCCCCGGCCCGCCCGGTACGACCGATGCGGTGGGTGTAGGTGTCCTGGTCTTCCGGGCAGTCGTAGTTGATGACGTGGGTGACGCCGGTGACGTCCAGGCCCCGGGCCGCGACGTCGGTGGCGACCAGGATGTCGATCTTGCCGGCGCGGAAGGCACGCAGGGCCCGCTCCCGGGCGCCCTGGCCGAGGTCACCATGCACCGCGGCGACCGCGAAGCCACGGAAGTCGAGATCCTCGGCGACCCGGTCGGCGGCCCGCTTGGTGCGGGTGAAGATCATGGTCAGCCCACGCCCCTCGGCCTGGAGGATGCGCGCCACCACCTCGACCTTGTTCATCGAGTGGGTGCGGTAGACCAGCTGCTGGGTCTGCGGCGACGGCCCGGTCTCGGCGGTGTGCCCGGCGTGGATCGTCATCGGCTGGCGCAGGAAGCGCCGGGACAGCGTGACGATCGGGTCCGGCATGGTCGCCGAGAAGAGCATCGTCTGCCGGTCCTCGGGGAGCATCGCCAGGATCTTCTCGACGTCGTCGAGGAAACCCAGGTCGAGCATGCGGTCGGCTTCGTCGAGGACGAGCGCGTGCACCCGGTCGAGGCGCAGGTGCTTCTGCTTCTGGAGGTCCATCAGTCGGCCGGGAGTGCCGACCAGGATTTCGACGCCCTTGCGCAGCGCGTCGATCTGCGGCTCGTACGCCACGCCGCCGTAGATCGGCAGTACGCGGACACCGCGCGTCCGGCCGGCGGCGGCCAGATCCTTGGCGACCTGGATGCCCAGCTCACGGGTGGGGACGACGACCAGCGCCTGGGGGACGCCGTCGCTGCCCTCGCTCGGTGCGAAGACCCGCTCCAGCAGCGGTACGCCGAAGCCGAGGGTCTTGCCGGTGCCGGTGGGCGCCTGGCCGATGAGGTCGACGCCGCGCAGCGCGATCGGGATCGCGTACTCCTGGATGGCGAACGCGCGGGTGATGCCGGCCGCGGCCAGCGCCTCGACGGTCTCCTCGCGGGCGCCGAGGGCGGCGAAGGTGGGTGCCTCCGGTCGGACCGGGGCGGTGGGGGCCAGTTCCTGGCCGTCCATCAGATCTTGAGTCAGCTCGCTCATGTGGATGTGGGGGTGCCCTCTCGTGGGTGCGCCCCGTCATGTCCTCAGGGCGCGGTCGGTATGACGCGGGCCACACGGTCGGGGGCAGACTGCCGAGCCGGACCGGGCCGCACGCGCGCCGCGGGCTGAACGTCGATCAGATCGGCGCCCACGGCAACTGCTCTATGCTACCCGAACAGGTAAGTGAACGTCCCGATTCCCGGTCGGCCAGCCGCCACGCGGGGCAACCGATTGTGACCTGCCTCACATGCGACGCGGTGGACGAGCCCGACTGGGCGCTGGTGCTCGACGTGCTGCACGACTCTCGGTACGCGGAATTCGCCGTCGTCGAGATCCGGGTGACCGTCGCCGTGGTCGAGATCCGGGTGACCGTCGCCGTGGTCGAGATCCGGGTGACCGTCGCCGACGACCCGGGTGGCCGGCCGGCTCTCCACGTGAGCCCGGCGGCTGGTCGGCGAGGCGCTGTCCCGAGCCGGTCGCGTCGCCGCTGAACGCGCCACCCGCACCGCGTTGATCGTGCAGGACGGCCGGCGGGACTCTTCATACGGCTCAGCGCGCACACCGCGCGAATGGCCGCTGTCGGGCTGAACAACTGAGCGCCCATCCCTCGGACGCGGTACGCGGTGCCGGCCTGCGGCAGGTGGCCCGACGCCGACCTGCCGCAGCGGCCGGACCGGTCAGCGGACGGTGAAACCGACCGCTCGGGGGGACGCCTCGGCGATCTCGACGTAGGCGACCTTCTCGACCGGAACGATGACCCGCCGGCCCTTCTCGTCGGTCAGGGAGAGCGTGCCGCCGTTACCGGCGAAGGCGTCGGTCACGATCTGCTCGATCTCGGCCGGCGACTGCGCGCTGTCCAGAACCAGCTCGCGCGGCGCGTACTGCACGCCGATCTTGACCTCCACTGTGCCTCCTCAACTGGGGCGATAACCGCCCTGCGAAGGCTATCCGATCACGGGGGCGGCGGTCAGGCTGACTCACCTTGCAGCGGGAAGCTCGCGATGCCCCGCCACGACAGCGCCGCGACCAGCGCCTCGGCCTCGGCCTTCGGTACCTGCCGGCCGCCGGCCAGCCAGAACTGCGCGGCCGTCTCCGCCGCGCCGACCAGCCCGGAGGCGAGCAGTTCGGCGTGCGACCGGCTCACGCCGGTGTCGGAGATGATGGTGTCGGTGATCGCCGCGATGCAGCCCTGCTCGACCCGCTCGACCCGCTGCCGTACCGCCGGGTCGTTGCGCAGGTCCGACTCGAAGACGAGGCGGAACGCCTCGCTCTCGTGGTCGACGAAGTCGAAGTACGCGCGCACTGAGGCGCTGACCCGTTCCTTGTTGTCGCTGGTGCCCCGCATCGCCTCCTGCACCTGGGCGACGATGGCGTCACAGTGGGTGTCCAACAGTGCCAGGTAGAGATCCATCTTCCCGGGGAAGTGTTGGTAGAGCACCGGCTTGGAGACCCCGGCCCGCTCGGCGATGTCGTCCATCGCCGCAGCGTGGTAGCCCTGCGCGACGAACACCTCCTGCGCCGCCGCGAGCAGCTGTTTGCGACGCGCCGAGCGGGGCAGGCGCGTGGGCCTGCCAGCGGTCTGTGCGCCGTTCCCCACAGCGGTCATGGGATCCTCCGAGTTCTCCGTACGAGCCGGCATTTTCCCCCCAGACCGGGGCGGCCCCCGACCGCGTCGTGGAATTGGCCCGCCGCTGTAACTTATCGCCACTCTCCCCACACGGTAGCCTCAGCGAGGGCGACCAAGGAGCGCGCGGTGAGTGAAACAGGGCAACCCGGAGCCGCCACCCCGGGAGAGCACGGTGACGGAGCGGGTCAGCACGACGACCCGGGCCGTTCCAGCGGCGGGTGGGCGCCCTCGACGGGCGGGTGGTCCCCGTCCGGCGAGCGCGAAACGGTCGGGGAACAGGCGCCACGATGGCAGCCCGCGTCCGCCTGGCGCACCGCCTCCACGAGGCACGGTGACCTGCCGGTCCCTCTAGCCGGACTGAACGGGGACTCCGAGCGGCAGGCCCGGGTCAACGGCAACCACACCAACGGCGTCCACCATGCCGAGGTCGACGGTGACGGCGAGGTCAGCGGGGTCCACCACGAGGACGCTGAGGTGCTCGGCGTCGGGTCGTCGTCCGGTCGCCAGACGCCGGTGAGCGCGCCCCCGGGGCGGACCGCCGAAGACCGGCCCGACCTGGGTGCCGGTCGCCTCGCGGTGCCGGCCCAGCGCCCCGCGCCGCCCACGGAACAGGGGTCGGGGGATGCCGACGCCGGCCGGGCCCGGCACCTGACCGCCGACCCCGCCGCGCCGCACGGCGCCCGCTGGGCCGAGCCCGGTGTGCCCGGCACGGCGTCCATCCAGGTGCCGCCCGTCGGCACGGCCGCCTCAGGCTTCGAGGTGCCATCCGGCCTCCGCGCGCCCACCGGCGACCGGTCGGCCGTCGACGACCCGCCGGCCGTGCCGCGCACCCGGCCGGAAGCCCTCGCGCCGGAGGCGTCTGCCGAGTCGGGACGCGGCGACGACCCCGAGCCGGAGCGCCCCGCCGGGGACGCGCGCCGCGCCGGCGAGTCCTCCTCCATCGAGCCGGACTGGTCCGGGCCCAGCTGGAACCGTCCGAGCTGGGGCAGCGGGTGGGCGCCACCCTGGTCCCGTCAGGACGGCGAGCCGGCCGACCGGTCGACGCGGGACGAGTCCGTGCCGGGTTGGGTCGCCGAGCCCAGCGTGCCGTACGAGCCGGTGCGTGCCGAGCCGACCCGCCCGTACGAGCCGCTGTCCGCCGAGCCGACCCACCCGTATGACGCCGAGCCGACCCACCCGTACGACGCCGCCCCCGATGCCGAAGCGGCCCCCGATCGCGACCGGCCCATGCGCCCGTCCTGGGCCGGTGAGCGTCCGGTCCCGACCCCGACCAGCGGGCCGCCGGAAGCCTCCCGGCCCGAGCCGGCCGAGCGGCCCTCCTGGGCGGGCGGGCCGACGCCCGAGCCGGCCGAGCGGCCCTCCTGGGCGGGCGGGCCGACGCCCGAGCCGGCCGGCGCGCTTCCCGCGGCCCGACCGTCGTGGGCCGCGCCGGCCTCGACCGGCGCGCCGACCGACCCGTCACCCCGCGCGGGTGGCGCGGACCCCGCCCCGACCAGCGGCCCGCCCGTGCCCCTGCGCGCCGCGCCGCCGGCTGTCGAGCGTCCGTCCTGGGCGGGGGGTTCGGCGCCGACCAGTGGTCCGCCGGCCGTCGAGCGGCCGTCCTGGGCCGGTCCGGCATCGGCCCTCCCGCCGCCGCGCCCCTCCTGGGCCGGCGAGTCGGCCCCCGCGCCGACCAGCTTCCCGCCGTCGCGCCCGTCCTGGGCCGGCGACCCGGCCTCCGGCGGCACGCCTGCGAGTCCGCACCCGTCCTGGGCTGGCCCGGTCGATCCGTCAACGCCGGTCGATCCGCCACCGGCGCCCGCCGGCCCACCAGCGAAGGTGGCGGATGCGCCGCCGCAGGTCACGCCGTCACCAGCGGCACCGGTGCGTCCGGCGGCCGAGCCGCCCTCCTGGGCCGGTGGCTCGCCACCACCCGTGGCGAACGCGGCCACCGAGCGACCCGACTGGTCCGAGGGGCGCATCCCGGCAGCCGGGCCGTCCGATCGCCCGTCCTGGCCGGCCACCCGGCCGGCGAGCCCCGATCGATCGAGCGACGCCGGCGAGTCGACCGGCCCGGTCCGGCCAACCGGGCCGTTCCGGCTCCGGCCGGCGACCCCCGAGCCGCCTGACCCTTCGACCGCCGGGCCGGCCCGTACCGCCCCGACGGCGGCCGGTCCCTCCACCGCCGGCACCCCACCCCACTCGGCCGGTCCGGCCTCCGCCACCGGCGGTCCCGGCCGCCACGACCGGCCGTCACCCGCGTCCGCCCCTCCCTACGCGGCGCGCCGATCCGCCCCCGACCCGGGGTCGCCGGCCGACCCCGCCGCCAGCGGTCGACGGCCCGACACGCCGGCGGTGCTGCCGCAGCGCGTCCCCGCAGAACCGGACGTGCCCGTTGTGCCGGAGCCGCCAGCCGTGGAGCCACCCGCCGAAACCCCCGAGCTCGCTCGCATCGCCACCCACCTGCGCCGCGACGACGAGCCCGCTCCGTTGCGGGAGCGTCCCGAGGGATTCGACGTCAATGCCATCCTGGACGCGGTCCGGGAGGTGGCCGGCGTCCGGGACGCGGCGCTGCGCCGTACCCCGGCGGGTGCGCACAGCCTCCGGCTGGACCTGGCTGACGGCGCGGATCCGGCCGAGGTGAGTCGACAGGTCGCCCGGCTGCTCCAGGAACGGATGGGCCTCGCCGCCGCCCCGCAGAACGTGCCCGGCCTGCCCACCACGCCGGTGCCGCCGCCGGTCCGTCGCCGCGCCGGCGAGCCGCGCTCCGCCGAACCCCGACCGGCCGGCGCGAAATCCGCCAACGCGCGCTCCGCCGAGGCCCGACCCGCCGAACCGCGCAACACCGGCGCGGAGTCGCGCGCCGCCGAGGCGCCCACGATCGGACGATCCGGTGGGGGCTCCGCGGAGGCCGTACCGGCGGGCCCCGAGCGGTGGACCGGCTCGGATGCCGCACGTCCGCGGCGCACGGCCGCCCCGCACCGGGGCCGTGCCACGGTCGAGGAGCCCGGTTCGGTCTCGGGCGTACCCGCTGGCGGAGCCACCGGCAGCCCGGCGACGGTCGGTACGTCGTACTCCGGTGGTCAGGTGACCACGACGGAGTCGGCACCCTCCCGACCTCTGGACACCGGCGGCGCGCCGGGTCCGCGCGTGGTCATCGACCACGTGCAGGTCAGCACCCTCGGTCTGGACGCCAACGTGGAGGTGCGGCTGCTGGCCGGCGACGACAACGCCGCCGGGTACGCGACCGGGCCGGCGGTGGACGGTTACGTGCTGCGTCTCTGCGCGGTGGCCGCGGCCGCCGCCGTGGACGAGCTGCTGCGCGGCGGAGAGAACGCCGAGCGTGGTCGCTGCTTCGTGGAGCACGCGGCCGTGGTGCCGTTCGGCAACTGCGAGGTGGCCACCGTGGTGGTGCTGCTGGTGTGCGACGGCTGGGTCGAGCAGCTCGTCGGCTCGGCCCTGGTGGCCGGCGACCCGCGGCAGGCCGTGGTCCGGGCCACGCTGGCGGCGGTCAACCGTCGGCTGGAGGCGCTGCTGTCCTGAGTGGTGCGAGGCAGACTGGGAGGATGAAGCGCGCCACCCTCTGGCCGGACCATCTCCTTCGCGACACCGGTGTGCCGCCGCCGTGGCCGGGCCGGGAGGTCAGCCTCGACGGCACTGTCACGTACGTGCGGGACACCCCGGCGACGGCGGTGGACGCGGAGCCGGCGCTGTTCGTGCACGGGCTCGGTGGTTCGTCGCAGAACTGGACCGACCTGGCCGGGTTGCTCGCCGACCGGTTGGCCGGCCAGGCCATCGACCTGCCCGGGTTCGGTCGCAGCGAGCCGGGCCGGCGCTACACGATCCCGGCCTTCGCCGACCTGGTCATCCGGTGGATCGAGCACTCCGGCCGGGGACCGGTCCACCTGCTCGGCAACTCGCTGGGTGGCGCGGTCTCGGTCCAGGTGGCGGGGCTGCGTCCGGACCTGGTCCGTACCCTCACCCTGATCTCTCCGGCGCTGCCGTTCCTGGACTTCCGGCGGTCGTTGCAGGGCAGGATGCTGCCGGTCCTGGCCATTCCGGGGGGTGAACGGCTGGTCGCCCGGCGGCTCACCCAGCTCGCCCCGGAGGTGATGGCCGAGCAGGTGCTGGAGGCGTGCGTCGCCGATCTGAGCCGCATCTGCGCGCAGCGCCGGGCCGAGGCGTTGGAGGAGATCCGGGTGCGGTACGAGGCGGAGCACTACGCGGCCGCGTACGTCCGGACGTTCCGGGGCCTGGTCTCCAGCTTTCTGCGGGCGTACCTGCCGGGGCCGGGTTCGCTGTGGCGACTCGCCAGCGCGGTCCGCGCGCCGACGCTGGTGGTGGGGGGCCGGCAGGACCGGCTGGTCGACGTCCGGGTCGCACCGCAGACCGCCCGGGCCATCCCGGACAGCCGCCTGCTCATGCTCGACGGTGTCGGTCACGTGGCGCAGCTGGAGGTTCCCCGGCTGGTCGCCCGTGCGGTGGTCGGCCTGCTCACCGAAAAGGAGGAGACCGTTCGGCCGTCCGATCTGGCAGGCTGACCAGGATGTTCAGGTCTGCTCGCCGCCACCGACGCCTCCCACTGATCGCCCAGCTCGTGGCGGTGGGGCTGGCTGTCGGCGTGGCGGTCACCGTGCTCGCCGAGGGGCAGGGCGAACCGCCGGATCGGCTCACGGCCGGGGAGGTCGGTCCACCGCCGCTGTTGTCGGGACCGCAACCGCCGTCGTTGGACGCGTCGCCGAGCGCCACGGTGGCGGCGTCGCCGAGCCCGTCGCCGGTGCTGCGGATGCCCGGTGCGGTCCCGACCGCAGGGACCGGCCAGTTCGGTCACGACGACCGCTCCGGCCCGGTCCTGGGCCGCGCGGGCGAACTGCGTCGCTACCGGGTGGCGGTCGAGTCGGGCAGCAACGAGGACGTCGCCGCGTTCGCCCAGGCCGTCCAGGTGGCGCTCACCGGGCCGGGTAGCTGGGTCGACAGCGGTCGGCTGCGGTTGCAACAGGTGCCGGGGGACGCTCCCCGGGACTTCACCGTCTACCTGGCGACCGACGGCGGGCTGGATGTGCGCTGCGGGTGGCGTGGACATCCGGGTCGACGGGCGGCCGTACACCTCCTGCCGTGCGCCGGGTCAGGTGATCATCAACCTGGACCGGTGGCGGTTGTCGGTGCCGCACTACGTCTCGGCGCGCGTGCCGCTGTCGGTCTACCGGACGTACGTGGTCAACCACGAGGTCGGCCACCAGCTCGGGCACCACCACGAGCGCTGCCCGGGGGCGGGACGGCCGGCGCCGGTGATGATGCAGCAGACGCTCTTCCTCAACGGGTGCCGGGTCAACCCGTGGCCGTACGTCGACGGCCGGCGCTACGCAGGGCCGGCGCTCTGAGACAACCGGCTTGACGTATTGCGGCAATAGCTTGACGTATTGCGGCAATAGAAGGCAATAGAAGGCAAAAGCGGAGAATTGCCCGAATAATCTGGCAGGCTGGACGTCATGACGCCGTCGTCCCCTTACGGCCCGCCCGACCCTCCCGACCCGTTGGAGGGTTCGGCGTACGAGGGCGCGCGTCCCACGCTCGTGCGGATGCGCCGACGCCGCCGCCGCAGTCTGCTGTTCGGCGGCCTGCTCGTCCTCACCGCAGCCGTCGGCGTGACCGTGGCGCGGGGTGGCGAACCGCCGACGGACGCGCCGCCCACCCCGACCCAGGGCGGCATGGGCGTGGGCGGTGGGGAGGCCCAACCGGCGCCGCCCAGCGACTACCCGTCGGTCGGCGCGGGACGGTTCACCGCCGCCGACGGAGGGACCGCCGTGCACGGCGAGGACGGGCCGCTGCGGCGTTACCGCGTCGTGGTCGAGCGCGACAGCGGTCAGGACGCCGACGCGTTCGCTCAGCGGGTGGACGAGGTGCTGGCCGACCCGCGTAGCTGGATCGCCTCCGGCGAGCTGCGGGTGCAACGGGTGGCCGACGTCCGGGCCGCCGACTTCACCATCTACCTCGCCACCCCGGTCACGTCCGAGCGGATGTGCGCCGAGGGCGGGCTGACCACCGAGCGCTACACCTCCTGCCGGCTGCCCGGCCGGGTCATCATCAACCTGGCCCGCTGGCAGGAGGCGGTGCCCGACTACGGCGCGCCGCTGGAGACGTACCGCACCTACGTCATCAACCACGAGGTCGGCCACGAGTTCGGCGCCGAGCACGAGGCATGTCCCGGCCCGGGGGAGCCGGCCCCGGTGATGCAGCAGCAGACGTACGGGTTGCGCGGCTGTGTGGCCAACGCCTGGCCCTATCTCGACGGCCGTCGCTACGCGGGCGACATCGTCCCCTGAGTTATTCCCGCTCCCGCATCGCGGACCACGTGTCCTCCCTCATGGCCGAGCGGGGCCCCGGCGAGCAACAATGGCGCGGTTCACACCGCCGATCCCGGGGAGTCCACCGTGTCGTTGCCCCCGCTCGTCGAGCCCGCCGCCGAGCTGACAGTTGACGAGATCCGCCGCTACTCACGCCACCTGATCATCCCGGACGTCGGGGTGGCTGGTCAGAAGCGGCTGAAGAACGCCCGGGTGCTCTGCGTCGGCGCCGGTGGCCTCGGCTCCCCGGCCCTGTTGTACCTGGCCGCTGCCGGGGTCGGCACGCTCGGCATCATCGACTTCGACACCGTCGACGAGTCCAACCTCCAGCGCCAGGTCATCCACGGCGTGTCCGACGTGGGCCGCTCCAAGGCCGAGTCCGCCGCCGCGTCGATCCGCGAGATCAACCCGCTGGTCAACGTGGAGATCCACAACACCGCGTTGGACCGGGAGAACGTCCGCGAGATCTTCGCCCAGTACGACCTGATCGTCGACGGCACCGACAACTTCGCCACCCGCTACATGGTCAACGACGCGGCGGTGCTGCTCGGCAAGCCGTACGTCTGGGGTTCGATCTACCGCTTCGACGGTCAGGCGTCCGTGTTCTGGGCCGAGCACGGCCCCTGCTACCGGTGCCTCTACCCGGAGCCGCCGCCGCCCGGCATGGTCCCCTCCTGCGCCGAGGGTGGCGTGCTCGGCGTGCTCTGCGCGTCGATCGGGTCGATCCAGGTGAACGAGGCGATCAAGCTGCTCACCGGCATCGGCGAGCCCCTGGTCGGCCGGCTGATGGTCTACGACGCCCTGGAGATGGAGTACCGCAAGATCAAGGTCCGGAAGGACCCGAACTGCGTGCTCTGCGGTGAGAACCCGACCGTCACCGACCTGCTCGAGGACTACGAGGACTTCTGCGGCGCGGTCTCGGTCGAGGCCCAGGAGGCGACGCTCGACTCGACCATCACCGCCCTGGAGCTGAAGGAGTGGCAGGACGCCGGCAAGGACATCTTCCTCGTCGACGTGCGGGAGCCGGCCGAGTACGAGATCGTGCGCATCCCCGGCGCCACCCTGATCCCCAAGGGCGACATCATCTCCGGCGAGGCCCTCGCGAAGCTGCCGCAGGACCGGCAGATCGTGCTGCACTGCAAGTCCGGTGTCCGCTCCGCCGAGGCGCTGGCCGCGCTCAAGGCGGCCGGATTCAAGGACGCCGTACACGTGCAGGGCGGCGTGCTCTCCTGGATCAAGCAGATCGACCCGTCACTGCCCGCGTACTGACCCAGAGCCCGCGTACTGACCCAGAGCCCGCGTACTGACCCAGAGCCCGCGTACTGACCGGCCCGTCAGCGACGCATTTCAGCGCGCCCCGGCGGGCCGGCCTCGCACACGGCCGGCTCGGCACCGGCTAAATCGACGCAGCTGAA
This sequence comes from Micromonospora sp. DT4, assembly GCF_049841675.1. Lineage (NCBI taxonomy): Bacteria > Bacillati > Actinomycetota > Actinomycetes > Micromonosporales > Micromonosporaceae > Micromonospora > Micromonospora sp. DT4. The sequence continues at coordinate 88,070 of NZ_JBNCKT010000005.1, read as the reverse complement.
CCCGTACGGCGTTCTCCACGAAGCGACGCAGCCATTTCCGGCTGGCCGATTCCCCGAAGCGGGATCGCGTCTGCGCAGGTAGCGTCTCCGCCGTGGTCGACTTGGAAGCGGCGATCGGGTTCGTCGTAGCGCACGGGGACGCGGTGGAACGCGCGCGCCTCTCCTGGCTGCGCAACGGCACGCCGGCACCGCCCGAGCTGTTGGACGCGGCCGAGGTCGGCCAGTCGCCCGACGGTGGCTGGCCGGCAACCTGGGGCGGTGAGGTCGCCTCGGTCGACGCCACCTGTTTCCGGCTCGTCGAGCTGGACGACCTCGGCGCGCTGGGTCGTCCCGCCGCCCGCCGGGCACTGGACTGGTTGGCGTCCCGCCAGCAGGCCGACGGTGGCTGGGACGAGGACCTCTCGCTGGCCGGCTCGGCGCCCGAGTGGGCCCGACCCGGCGACCCCGAGGCCAAACTCTTCCTCACCGCCAACGCCGGCTTCTGGCTCACCGTCGCCGGTCTGGACGCCCGCGCCTCGGGTCCGCTCGACCACCGGGTCGGTGGGGCGTACGCCGGTGTGGTGCAGGCCGCGGCCCAGTCGATCGTCGCGCGGCTGCGCCCGGACGGGAGCTGGCCGTCATTCCTCGCCGCCGGCTGGCTGAGCGCGGCCGTACTGCACCGCCAGGACATGTTCCAGGAGTCGGCGCGAATCCAGGTGGTGCTCGCCGAACGGATGGCCACGATGTCGGCGGGCGACGTGGCGTGGCTGGCCGCCACGCTGCGCCGGGTTGGCATCGACGCCCACGACTGGGTCATGACGCGTGCCCTGCGGCGGCTCGCCGAGACCCAGCGCAGCGACGGAGGGTGGGAGAGCGACGACGGCCACCAGTTCGACGTGCACTCCACGCTGTCCGCCATCCGGGCCTGCCGTCCGTCGCCGGCCACCTGAGCGGGCCGGTCCGCCCTACCGCAGGTGGCCGTCGCCGGTGACGACGTACTTGGTGCTGGTCAACTCGGGCAGGCCCATCGGGCCGCGGGCGTGCAGCTTCTGCGTCGAGATGCCGATCTCCGCACCGAAGCCGAACTCGCCCCCGTCGGTGAACCGGGTCGACGCGTTCACCATCACCGCCGCCGCGTCCACCCGGGCGACGAACTCGCGGGCCGCCGTCGTCGAGTCGGTGATGATCGCCTCGGTGTGCCCGGTGCCGAAGCGACGGATGTGCGCGACCGCCGCGTCCAGCGAGTCGACCACCGCCACCGAGATGTCGGCCGACAGGTATTCGGTGGCGTAGTCCTCCTCGGTGGCCGGCACCACGGCGGCGGAGTGGGTGGCCACCTCGGGGGAGCCGTGCACGGTCACGCCGGCCTCGGCGAACGCGGCCAGGATCGGCGGCAGGAACGCGTCGGCGACGTCCTTGTGCACCAGCAGCGACTCGGCGGTGTTGCAGGTGGACAGGCGTTGCGTCTTGGCGTTCAGCGTCACCGCGACGGCCTTGGCCAGGTCGGCGGCGGCGTCGACGTAGACGTGGCAGTTGCCCACCCCGGTCTCGATCACCGGCACGGTCGACTCCTCGACCACGGTGCGGATCAGCGACGCGCCACCGCGCGGGATGAGCACGTCGACCAGCCCGCGGGCGCGCATCAGCTCCTTGACCGAGTCGCGGGAGCTGGCGTCGAGGAGCTGCACCGCGTCGGCCGGCAGCCCGGCGTCGGCGACCGCGTCGCGCAGCACCGCGACCAGCGCGGCGTTGGAGTGCGCGGCCGACGACGACCCGCGCAGCAGCGCCGCGTTACCGGACTTGAGGCAGATCCCGGCGGCGTCCACCGTCACGTTGGGCCGTGCCTCGTAGATGATGCCGACCACCCCGAACGGCACCCGGATCTGGCGCAGTTCCAGCCCGTTGGGGAGGGTGGACCCGCGGACCACCTCGCCGACCGGGTCGGGCAGCGCGGCCATCTCACGCAGCGCGCCGGCGATGCCGGCCACCCGGCCCGCGTCGAGGGCGAGTCGGTCCAGCACGGCCGCGCTCAGCCCGGCTTCGCGCCCGGCCGCCAGGTCCGCCTCGTTCGCGGCGAGGATCTCCGGGGTACGCGCCACCAGCGCGTCGGCCATCGCGACCAGCGCGGCGTCCTTGACGGTACGCGTGGCCACGGCCAGCTCGGCGGCGGCATCCCGCGCCCGTCGCGCCTGCTCCACGACACTCATGCCAGCACTCCTCGGTGATGGTGGGAAGGTCCCTGGTTCACAGCAGCACGAGATCGTCGCGGTGGACGACCTCCCGTTCGTACGCCGGGCCGAGCGCCGCGGCGAGTTCGGAGGTGGAGCGGCCGAGCAGGCCGGGCAGCTCCACCGCGTCGTAGTTGACCAGGCCACGGGCTACCGGAGCGCCGGCGGCGTCGACCAGGTCCACCGGGTCGCCGGCGGTGAAGGTGCCGTCCACGGCGGTGATGCCGGCCGGCAGCAGCGACTTGCGCCGCTCGACGACGGCGGCCACCGCGCCCGGGTCCAGGTGCAGGCGGCCTCGGGGCGAGGTGGCGTGGGCCAGCCAGAACAGCCGAGCCGTCGGCCGTTGCCGCTGCGGGTGGAACAGCGTGCCGACCGGTTCGCCGGTCAGCGCCGGCGCGGCCAGGTCGGCGGAGGTGAGCACCACGGGGATGCCGAAGCCGGTGGCGATGCGGGCCGCCTCGACCTTTGTCACCATGCCGCCGGTGCCGACGCCGGACCGGCCTGCGCCGCCGATGGTGATCCCGGTGAGGTCCTCCTCGCTGCGGACCTCGGCGATCCGTACCGACTGCGGACGGGCCGGGTCGCCGGTCCAGAGCGCGTCCACGTCGGAGAGGAGCACCAGCAGGTCGGCGTGCACCAGGGCGGCCACCAGGGCGGCCAGCCGGTCGTTGTCGCCGAACCGGATCTCCTCGGTGGCGACCGTGTCGTTCTCGTTGACGATCGGCACCGCCCGCAGGTCGAGCAGTTTGCGCAGAGTGCGGTACGCGTTGCGGTAGTGCGCCCGCCGGACCACGTCGTCGACGGTGAGCAGCACCTGCCCGACGGTGCGACCGTGCCGGGCGAAGCTGGCCGCGTACCTGCCGATCAGGAGCCCTTGGCCGACGCTGGCGGCGGCCTGCTGGGTGGCCAGGTCGCGCGGACGTCGGGTGAGGCCGAGCGGCGCGAGGCCGGCGGCGATCGCGCCGGAGGAGACCAGCACGACCTCGCGTCCCTCGGCGCCGAGCCGGCCCAGGGTGTCGACGAGCGCGTCGACCCGCTCGTCGGCCAGTCCGCCGGTGGCGGTGGTCAACGAGGAGGACCCGATCTTGACGACGATCCGCCGAGCGGCCGTGACTGCGTCGCGCACCCGCCCATTCTGCGTGCTCACGCCCGTGTGGCCCGGTGGCGTTCCCATATGGTGGCCGATTGTGACTCCTGACGAGTACGTCGAGGCGGTGCTGGACCTGGTGGAGCGGATTCCGGAGGGTCGGGTGATGTCGTACGGGGCGATCGCCGACGCGCTGGCCGAACGTTCGGGTCGCTCCTCCGCGCGACTGGTGGGCACCATCATGGCCCGGCACGGTGGCTCGGTGCCCTGGCACCGGGTGGTGACCGCGGGTGGCCGGCTGCCACCGGGGCACGAGCGCGAGGCGCGGGCCCGGCTGCGGTCCGAGGGGGCGCCGTTGCGTGGCGAGGGTGTGGACGTCGCGGCGGCGGGTTGGTCGCCCGAGGAGGGGATGTGACCCCCCACAGAACGTGAGTAACATTCGGCCCCATGAACCAGCCGCCGGGTGCCGCCGGCCTTCCCGCCACCGGTCGGCTGCCCCGCCCGGTGCACGTCGGATACGCGCTCGGCTCGCTCGCCACCGGCGCGTTCGGCACCGTGCCTGGCCTGCTGCTGCTGCCGTACCTGACCGACACGCTCGGCGTCGCCGCCGGGGTGGCAGCCCTGCTGGTGCTGCTGCCGAAGGCCTGGGACGTGCTGGTGAACCCGGTCGCCGGCCGGATCTCCGACCGCACCCGGTCGCGCTGGGGCGCACGCCGTCCGTACCTGCTCGTCGCCGGTCTCGCGCTCGCCGTGCTCTTCGCGTCCATCTTCGCGGCGCCGTTCGACAACGGGCCGGCCGCCGCGACGTACGTGGCGCTCGCCTTCCTGGCCACCGCCACCGCGTTCGCCTTCTTCCAGGTGCCGTACATGGCGATGCCCGCCGAGATGACCGACGACTACGCGGAACGTACCCGGCTGATGACCTGGCGGATCGCCGCGCTGGCGCTGGCCATCCTGATCTCCGGCGCGGTCGCTCCCCTGGTGGTGACCGCCGGCGGCGAAGGCGTGCCCGGACACCGCTGGATGGGCCTGTTCGTGGCGGCGCTCATCGTCGTCGGCGCGCTCGGCGCGTTCCTCGGCACCCGGTCCGCACCCGCCGGTGTGGCCGGTGCCAGCGAGCCGACGCTGCGCGCCCAGCTCGCGGTGGCCGCCGCCAACCGGCCGTTCCGGGCACTGCTGATCTGCTTCGTGGTGCAGTCCGCGGGGGTGGCGACCATCCTCGCCGGGGTCAACTACTTCGCCGGGCAGATTCTGCGCGACGACCGGAACGGGCCGACGCTGCTCTTCGCCTGCTTCGTCGGACCGGCGCTGTTGGTGATGCCGCTCTGGGCCCGTGCCGGCGCGCGGCTGGGCAAGCGGGCCGCCCTCGTCGTCGCCGGGCTGATCCTCGCCGCCGGGGCGCTCGCCCTGGCCGCCGCCCCGGTGCTGCCCCCGGTCCTCGTGTACCTGGTGGTCGCGGTGCTCGGCGTCGGGTACGCCGGGCAGCAGGTGTTCGCGCTGGCGATGCTCCCCGACTGCATCGCGTACGACACGGCACGTACCGGCCGCCGGCAGGCGGGTGTCTTCACCGGCCTGTGGACCGCCGGGGAGACGTTCGGCCTGGCTCTCGGCCCCGGCATCTACGGCCTCGTGTTGCAGGTCTCCGGCTACGTCTCCTCCGACACCGGAACCGCCGCCGCCCAGTCCGACACCGCCAGGCTGGGCGTCCTGCTCGGTTTCACGGTCCTGCCCGCCCTGCTGGTGGGCCCCCCGATCCTGCTCCTGCGCCGCTACACCCTGACCCCCGCCGTCCTGGCCGCCGCCGCGCAGGACCCGCAGGTCGCGGTGGGGGCCGCCTCGAGAAGGGCACGACGACTTGACGATTGACGAGAACACTCTCGGGGCGGGCGCGCTGTCCCGCGACGGGGTGCCCGCGGATGTCGCGCTGGCCGAGGTCCGGCGGCTGCGCGCGGCCGACCGGCCCACCCACGGTGGGCGGCTGTTCGCCTACGTCTACGACCCGGCGGTGCCGGGGCTCGACGACCTCGCCGTCGCCGCCCACCGGGAGAGCGCCCACGTCAACGGGCTCGAACCGACCGCGTTCCCGTCCCTGCTGGCCATGGAGAACGCGCTCGTCGGCGCGGCCGGCCGGGTGCTCGGCGGTGGCCCGGGCACGACCGCGCCGGACGTCGTCGGCAGCGTCACCAGCGGCGGCACCGAGTCGCTGATCCTCGCCGTCAAGGCGGCCCGGGACGCCCACCCGGAGATCGCCGCGCCCCGGATCGTGGTGCCGTCGACCGCGCACGCCGCGTTCGCCAAGGCGGCGCACTACCTGCGGGTGGCGTTGGACCTGGTGCCGGTCTCGCGGGACACGCTGCGTCCCGAGCCCGCCGCGATGGCCGCCGCGATCGGGCCGGATACGGTACTCGTCGCCTGCTCCGCGCCCTCGTACGCGCACGGGGTGGTGGACCCGGTGGCTGAGATCGCCGCCGTGGCCGCCGAGGCCGGGGTGCGCTGCCACGTCGACGCCTGCTTCGGCGGCTGGACCCTGCCGTACCTGCGTCGGCTCGGCGCGCCGGTGCCGGCGTTCGACTTCACGGTCCCCGGCGTCACCTCCATCTCGGTCGACCTGCACAAGTACGCGTACGCGCCGAAGGGCGTGTCGGTGCTGCTGCACCGCGACGCGGCGGGACGCGCCCCGCAGTACTTCGCGTACGCCGACTGGCCCGGGTACACGATGATCAACCCGGTGATCGCGTCCACCCGATCGGGCGGGCCGATCGCCGCCGCGTACGCCACCCTGCGGCACCTCGGGGACGCCGGCTACCTGCGCCTGGCCGCCACCACCCGGGATGCGGTCGCCGGCCTGGCCGACGCGGTCCGCGCCGTCGACGGGCTGCGGCTGATGGCCGAGCCGGAGTCCACAGTGGTCTGCTTCACCGCCACCAAGGGCGGCCCCGACCTGTTCGTCCTGGTCGACGAGCTGACCGCCCGTGGCTGGCACACCCAGCCCCAGTTGTCGTACGCCGATCTGCCGGCCAGCGTGCACCTCACGGTGACCGCCTCGGTCGCGCCCCGGGTGGCCGAGTTCGGCCCGGAGCTGGTCGCCGCCGTGGCGGCGGCCCGGGCGGCCGGCCCGGTACGGTTGCCCCCGGAGTTGGCGTCCCTGGTCGGCGCCCTCACCCCCGAGGCGCTGACGCCGGAGGTGGTGGCCGGCCTGGCCGCCGGGCTGGGTCTGAACGGGGGGCCCGACGCCAGCGGTGCGGGGTCCCTGCCGGATCGGATGGCGGTCGTGAACACGCTGCTCGACGCCGCCCCGCCGGCGCTGCGCGAACGGTTGCTGGTCGAGTTCGTTGGTCTCCTGCAACGCCCCACCTGGGGTTCGGGCGAGTGAACGGCGGTGCCCCGGGCGCCGGTAACACTCCATTGCGGTGTACGCGGTTGCGGCCGGTACGGCCGCGAATCCGACAGTCGGCGCGAGGGACGCGACGGTTGGCACGCCGACACGGCCATGCCCGATGAGCGCGGCCGTGTCCCGTCCCGTTCGGATCGGCTCACCGGTAGGTGATCACCACCGTGTTGTCCGGGTCGTAGACCTCCTCCACGAAGTCGAAGCTCGCGTTCATCGGGCGTGCGTCCACGTCGGCCTTCCCCGTGCCGGCGGTGGCGCCAGCGGCGACCCGGAAGCCCAGCGTGAGCCGGACCTCCTTGCCGGCCCCGAGTTTGTTCAGGTCGCAGGTCACCGGCGATCCGGTCTTCGCCGGGTCATCGCGGCAGGCCGCCCAGCCGTCACCGTCCGGGCGGACCGCCGCCGGCAGGCCGAGCCGCAGGGCCACGTAGGTGGCGGGTCCGTTGCCCCCGTTGCGGATGCGTACGGTGATCGTGCCGGTCCGGGAGCCGTCCGGCGCGTCGGCCAGCACGAGGTTCGTGGCGGTGACGACGAGGTTGACGTCGTGCGGGTTCGGCCCGAAGCTCGTCGGCCCGGAGACCTGCGCGAAGGACCCGCCCTTGAAGCGGTAGCCCCGCCACTGTCGCTGTGACCATTCACCGGGCCAGCCACCACCGGGCGCGATGTCGCCGACCTGCACCCGCACGGTGCCGTCGTCCACCACGTCGAGGGCGATCAACCACTGCGGCTTGTCGATGCTCGCCGCGACCACCCGACCCAGTGTGACGATCCTGCCCTGCTGGTCGCGGTCGAAGGCGACCACCTGCATGGGTCCGCCGGTGCCGAGCACGCACTGCACCAGCGCCACCGCCTCCACCATGCCGTCCCCGTCGACGTCCCCCTGGTCGAACGCCAGCAGCCAGTTGGCGCCCTCGCGGTCGTCAGCGCTGAGCCGGATGCCCACCGTGGGGCATCCGGGCCCGGCTCGCCACGCGGGCAGGGTCACCGACGCGCCCAGCAGTTGGGCTCGGCTGATCTTCCCGCTCGGCGGGGTGGCCGTCGGGCTGCCGCTCGTAACGGACGGGCTGGGGGCCGGGCTCGCCGTGCCGCTCGGAGTGGGCGACGCGGAGATGGTCGGCGTGGGGTCGACCGGGCCCGGCTCGCGATCCGGGCCGCTCATCGCCGCGTACCCGACGGCGGCTCCGCCGAACAGCGCGAGCACCGTCGCGGTGGTGGTGGCCAGCCGGCGACGGCCGCGCCCGGATGCCGTCCGCCGCACGGCGGCGGGCCCGGGCACCTCGACCTCCGCCAGGACGGTACGGCGATAGTGGGCGAACTCTTCGGCGAGGCCGAGGATCTCCTGCTCAGACATCTCGCACCTCCTCGGTGGTGTCGCGCAGGTGCGTCGCGAGGGCCGCCCGGCCCCGGTGCAGCCAGGACTTGACGGTCCCCTCGGCGACCCGTTCCTCGGCGGCGATCTCGGCGACCGTCAGGTCGGCGAGGTAGTGCAGCACGACGGCCCGTCGCTGCTTCGGCGGCAACTTGGCCAGCGCGGTGTGGAGGGCGACCCGGTCGGGGCTCGGCTCGGCGACGTGTGTCTCCCGCTGCCGCAGCAGCCAGGCCTGCGCGGTCCGCAGCCGACGCCAGCGGTTGTGGCCGAGGTTCCAGGCGACGCGGCGCACCCAGGCCAGCGGATCGTCGTACCGGGCGAGCCGGCCCCAGTTGGCGTACGCCCGGCAGAAGGCCTCCTGAACCAGGTCCTGCGCCTGCCCACGATCACCGGTGTACGCGGTGAGCTGCACCACCAGTGCTCGGAAGTGGGCATGGTAGAAGTCGTCGAAGACCAGTTCGGCAGTCGCGGGGACGGGGCTTCCCGGCGGGTCGGGCGGCGGTCCGCCCACCCGTACTTCTCTCGTCACAAGCACTCGTCCTCCCCGTGGTGGCCGCAGGCGGCGTGTTCGCCAGCACCGGTCACACACTCGGCTGCGCCCGCCGGTTGCGGTCGAACCGGATGGGCTTGCCTGTCCGGTCCGTGACAAGCGGCTGTGGTTCACTGTGGGGTGAGGAGAGGGGACGTCCGTGCAGCTACCGGCAGTGCTCGGTGAGCCGATCCGGTTCGTGCTGAACTGGGGGCGCCGCTACTCGCTCTGGGTGTTCAACTTCGGCCTGGCCTGCTGCGCGATCGAGTTCATCGCCACCAGCATGGGCCGGCACGACTTCATCCGACTCGGCGTGATCCCGTTCGCCCACGGCCCTCGACAGGCCGACCTCATGGTGGTCTCCGGAACGGTGACCGACAAGATGGCCCCGGCCATCAAACGGCTCTACGACCAGATGCCCGAGCCGAAGTACGTCATCTCGTTCGGCGCCTGCTCCAACTGCGGCGGCCCCTACTGGGACTCGTACTCGGTGACCAAGGGTGTCGACCAGCTCATCCCGGTCGACGTCTACGTGCCCGGCTGCCCGCCCCGCCCGGAGGCGCTGCTGCACGGCATCCTGCGCCTGCAAGAGAAGATCGCCGCCGAGCAGTCCGGGATCGGCGGCGTGCCGCAGCGGGATCTGCTCGCCGCGCCGCTGGACGCCGCGCCCCGCGAGGCCGCCGCGCCACGCTCCGTCGACTCCCTCACCGCCCCACCCGTACGCCCACCCGCCGCGGGTTGACTGACGGTGGGCCCGTCGAGCTAGCCTGCCCACTATGAGCAGCTCAGGGGACCAGCGGTCCGCCCACATCATCGACGTGCTCAGCGCGGAGTTCGGCGCGTCGATGGCGGTCGACCCGGCGGCCTTTCGCCGCAAGTTCCGCAAGATGGCCGCCTCGCCGTTCGCCTTCTACCGGGGCAGCGCCGCCCTGTTCTACGCCGACCAGCGCGGTGACTTCGCCGACGACCGCTTCCTCGACGAGCGGACCGGCCGGGTGTGGATCCACGGTGACCTGCACGCGGAGAACTTCGGCACGTACATGAACGCCTCCGGGCAACTGGTGTTCAACGTCAACGACTTCGACGAGGCGTACGTCGGGCCGTTCACCTGGGATCTGCGGCGGTTCGTGGCCAGCGTGGCGTTGCTCGGCTACAGCAAGGCCCTCTCCGACACGGTGATCGGTGAGCTGGTCACCGGCTTCGCCCGCGCCTACCTGACCGAGCTGCGGGCGATCGCCGCCGGCGGGGACGACGCCATCGGCTCGATCACCCTGGACAACGCCGACGGGGTGCTGCGTCGGGTGCTCCAGCAGGCCCGCCTCAACACGAGGGTCGACCTGCTCGCCGCGCAGACCACCGTCGACAACTACGAGCGGCGCTTCTCCGTCGGCGAGGGCATCTTCGAGGTCGACGCCGCGACCCAGGACAAGGTGCTCGCCGCCTTCGAGGAGTACCTGGGCACCCTGCCCGCCGCCTCGGCCCGGCTGCGTCCGGGAGCCGCGCGGATCAAGGACGTCGTGCTGCGCAAGGGGGTGGGCATCGGCTCGGCAGGGCTGCCGTCGTACAACCTGCTGCTGGAGGGGCACACCCAGGCGCTGGAGAACGACGTGGTGATCTACATGAAGCAGGCGCAGGTGCCGGCGGTGGCCCGCTACAGCACCGACGAGTCGGTGGCCGGCTACTTCCAGCACCAGGGTCACCGGACCGCCGAGTCGCAGCGGGCGTTGCAGGCGCATGCCGATCCGTGGCTGGGCTTCACCGAGCTGGACGGGGCGGGCCAACTGGTCGCCGAGGTCTCCCCGTACGCCGCCGATCTGGACTGGTCCAACGTCAACGAGCCGGACGAGCTGACCGGGGTGCTGGCCGATCTCGGCCGGGCGGTGGCCCGGATGCACTCGGTCGCCGACGACGAGTCCAGCCACGACCTCGTGGACTACTCCACCGAGGAGGCGATCGTCGCGGCCGTGGACGCCGACGAGCAGGGGTTCGTCACCCACCTGGTGGACTTCGCGCACGTGTACGGGGTGCGCGCCCGGCAGGATCACCAGCTCTTCGTGGACCTGTTCCGCAACGGACGGCTACCGGGGATCTAGCTAGGAGGCGAACTCCAGCACCACTTTGATGTCGTCCGGCCCGGCGGTGTACGCGTCGGCGTACCTGTTCACCGGCACGCGCCTGGTGATCAGGGAGGAGAGCCAGACCTGATCGGCGCGGGAGAGCGCCTGAGCGGCCATGCTCCAGTGCCGGCGGTTGGCGTTCACCGAGCCGAACACCACGTTGTTCTCCAGCACCAGCGCCCGGTTCAGCGCTCCCGCGTCGAAGTCGATGCTTCGACCGCCGCTGGACACCCCGGCCAGGCAGACGATCCCGTTCGGCGCCGCCTTGCACATGACGTCGAGGACGACGCTGGGCGCGCCGGTGCACTCGATCACCACGTCCGGCTCGAAGGGCAGGTCGTTGACCGGCACCGCGTGGTAGGTGGCCCCCAGCCCGGCGACCAGCTCCGGCTTGGGCCCGTCGGTGGCCCGGTCCAGCACGTGGACGGTGAGCCCGCGCTGGGTGCCGAGCAGCGCGGCCAGCAGCCCGATCGGCCCGGCCCCGGTCACCAGGACGGTCTGCGGCTGCCACTCGGCCCGGTGCCCGATCCGTTCGATGTGGTCCCACGCCTTGGCCACCACGCTGGTCGGCTCCAACAGCACACCGACCTGGGCCAACGCCGGATCGAGAGCGACCGCGAACTGCGGCTCGATCCGCCAGCGGTCGCGGGCGAAACCGGGAAGCGCCTTGATGCCGTGCTCGGTGTACTGGCCGTTGCGGCACATGTCCCACTCGCCGACAGCGCAGTTGGGGCAGGGCACCGGGTCGGGATGCCGGACGATACCGGCCACCAGGTCGCCGGGTTGGAGTGTGCCGGTCGGGTCCTCGAGCACCCGGCCCAGCGACTCGTGCCCGATCACCAGGCGGTCCACGCCCGGCGGCGCCTCGCCGTAGGCGCCCGCGATGATCTCGTGATCGGTGCCGCAGATGCCCACGGCCAGGGCCTCGACCAGGACAGCGCCCTCCTCGGGCACCGGCTCCGGCTGGTCCTCGGTGAGGCTCAGCGAGTTGGCGACTCCGGGTTTCACCGTCACAGCGCGCACGCCCTCATCTTTCCCCATCGACGGGACCGCCGCCGGTAAAGCCGCGCAGATCACCACGGGTCCGTCGCGGACCGCGGGCGTCGCCCGGACTCCGCCTCGGCTCGACCGCCCTCATGAAACAGACCCTAGGATCAGCGGCATGACGTCAGAAGAGGTCGGCGCTCGGCTGGTCGCGTTGCTCGCGCCGGTCGAGGCGACCGCGTCGGTCTCCGGCGGGCAGCGGTTCGCCCGGGCCACCGTCGACGTACCCCCGGCGAGCTGGTCGGCCGCCGTCCGCGTCGCCCGCGACGACAGCGAGTTGGCCTGCGACTTCTTCGACTGGCTCTCGGCGGTCGACGAGTTGGCCGACGGATTCGACGTGGTCGCGCACCTCTGGTCGACCCGGCTGCGGCACGGCGTGCTGCTGCGCACCCGGGTGCCCCGCGACGCGCCCTCGGTCGCCTCGGTGGTGGACATCTACCCGGGTGCGGCCTGGCACGAGCGGGAGACCCACGAGATGTTCGGCATCGGCTTCGACGGGCACGGGGAGCTGCGACCGTTGCTGTTGCCACCGGAGTTCGAGGGCAATCCGCTGCGCAAGGAGTTCGTGCTGGCCTCCCGGGTGGCCAAGCCCTGGCCGGGCGCGAAGGAACCGGGCGAGTCGGAGGCCGGCGGTGGCCGCCGACCGATCCGCCCGCCGGGCGTGCCCGCTCCGGGTGAGTGGGGGACGACGCCGACCCCGGCCGGCGCGGGTGGCGTCGGGGAGGGGCCGCGTGGCGGTACCCCGGCCCGACCGGCCGGCGAGCGGCCAGCGCGGCCTGCGCCGGGGGCCCGTCCGGCGCGTACTCCCCGGGCTGCCGGCACCGGCGACGGCCCGGCCGGGTCCGCGCGGCCCGGACCGGTCGCGGACCCGGCGGCGAGCGACGACAGCGACGACGACGGGGGTACGCGCTGATGCCGCTCTGGGTGGAGCTGGTGCTCCGGATCGGCGCCGTGGTGGTCGCGTTCCTCACCCTGCCGTTGCTGGTGGGCCAGGCCGAGCACAAGGTGATGGCGCAGATGCAGGGCCGGCTCGGCCCGATGTACGCGGGCGGCTTCCACGGCTGGGCGCAGCTCGTGGCGGACGGTGTGAAGTTCGTGCAGAAGGAGGACATCACCCCACGCGAGGCGGACCGGGCGGTGTTCCGGCTGGCCCCCGCGGTGGCGTTGGTGCCCTACCTGCTGGTGCTGCTGGTCATCCCGCTCGGCCCGAATGACCTGGTCGGGCAACCGTTGGACATCGGCCTGTTCTTCGTGCTGGCCGTGGTCGGCATCGGTGTGGTGGCGGTGCTCATGTCGGCGTGGGCGTCGGCCAACAAGTACAGCCTGCTCGGAGGGCTGCGCGGGGCCGCCCAGCTGCTCGGCTACGAGCTGCCGCTGGTGCTGGCCGCCGCGTCGGTGGCGATGGCGGCGGGCACGCTGAGCCTGTCCGGCATCGTCGCGGCGTGGCAGCCCTGGTGGCTGCTCTGGCAGGCGCCCGCCATGATCATCTTCTTCGTCGCCGGGCTGGCCGAGATCCGCCGGCCGCCGTTCGACATGCCGGTGGCCGACTCGGAGCTGGTCTTCGGCTACATGACCGAGTACACGGGGCTGCGGTTCGCCTTCTTCCTGCTCGCCGAGTACGTCGGCATCGTGGTGATCGCGGCGCTGACCACGGTCCTGTTCCTCGGCGGCTGGCAGGGCCCGTTCGCCGACGACCAGCTCGGCTGGCTCTGGACCCTGCTCAAGATCTTCGCTGTGGCCTTCGTGATCATCTGGCTGCGGGTGTCCTACCCCCGCCTGCGCGAGGACCAGCTCCAACGCCTCTGCTGGCTGGTCCTGGTCCCCGCCTCCCTGGCCCAACTGGTCCTCACGGCGGCCGTCCGCATCGCCCTCTGACCTCGCGCGACAGTGCCCGGGCCTCGCGCGCGATCAGCCGGTGCGAGGTGGGCCGGATCGCTCAGCGCGGCGCTTCGAGGTGGTCCCGAGAGCCGCTTTCGAGCTGATGTCGTAGACGAATCGCTGCCGCCGTTGCCGCCGTTGCCGCCTCCGCCAGGCGGGAGACACCAACACCCCTGATGCCCTGATATTGCGCGGATCTTGGCGAGTAGCCCGGCGCGAGGTGGGACGCTCAGCGCAGCGGGGTGTGGGCGGGGTCTACTGGCTCTGCGGGGGGTGGGGGTGGGGTGCCGTCGCCGAAGGGGCGGCCGCCCAGGGACTCCCGGTCGTGTGGGGTCAGCCAGTTGGAAAGGTCGGGGCCGAGCGGCACGATCCCGGTCGGGTTGATGTCGCGGTGCACCTCGTAGTAGTGCCGCTTGATGTGGTCGAAGTCGATGGTGTCGCCGAAGCCGGGAGTCTGGAACAGGTCCCGGGCGTACGCCCACAGCACCGGCATCTCGCTCAGCTTCTGCCGGTTGCACTTGAAGTGCCCGTGGTAGACCGGGTCGAAGCGGACCAACGTCGTGAACAGCCGCACGTCGGCCTCGGTGATGGTGTCGCCGACCAGGTACCGCTGGTCGGTCAGCCGCTCGGTCAACCAGTCCAGCCGGTCGAACAGCCGGTGGTACGCCTTGTCGTACGCCTCCTGGCTGCCCGCGAACCCGCACCGGTACACGCCGTTGTTGACGTCCCGGAACACCACCGCGCTGACCTCGTCGATCTGCTCGCGCAGGTGCTCGGGGTAGAGCTGCGGGGCGCCCTCGCGGTGGTACGCGGTCCACTCGGTGGACAGGTCCAGGCTCATCTGCGCGAAGTCGTTGGTCACCACCTGCCCGGTCGGCACGTCCACGATCGCCGGCACGGTGATGCCGCGCTCGTAACCGGGGAAGCGCTTGAAGTACGCCTCCTGGATGCGCTCGATGCCGAGCACCGGGTCGCGCCCGTCCGGGTCGAGGTCGAAGGTCCAGCTCCGGGCGTCGTGGGTCGGGCCGGCCACCGCCATCGAGATGGCGTCCTCCAGGCCGAGCAGCCGCCGCACGATGATCAGACGGTTGGCCCACGGGCAGGCCCGGCTGACCGCCAGTCGGTACCGGCCCGGCTCCACCGGGTACCCGTCCCGCCCGTCCGCAGTGATCCGTGTGGCGATGTACCGCTGATCCCGGGTGAACTCGCTCCCCGGCTCGACGTACTTCCCGCCTGTCTCCGCCACGTCGTTACCCTCCGCTCCGGTTGCCCTCACCGCCCATCCTTGCCGAAATCGGCGGCTCCGGCTCGGCTCGGGCCAACCTCGGTCGCTGCCGGTGCTGGGCCGATGGCGGATCTTTCTTGGCTACCCTGCCGTCATGACGGATGTGGAGACGGCGGCCCGGCGCTTCATCGCCGACGTGTGGAACGCCCGCCGGGAGGAGTCGGCGTACGAGTTGATCGCCGAGGAGTGCCCCGGGCTGAGTGGGACGGGCCCGGAGGCGACGCTGGCCTGGCACCGCGAGCGCCGTGCGGCCTTCCCGGACCTCCGCTACAAGATCGTCGACGTGGTCGCCGCAGGTGAGCGGGTGGCCGTGCACTGGCGGGCTGCCGGCACCCACGCCGGGCAGTTCGGCCCGGTGCCGCCGACCGGGCAGGTGGTCAGCTATTCCGGGGCGGCGTTCCTGCGCTTCGACACCTCCGGGCGGATCATCGAGGTGTGGAGCTGCAACGAGTTGCTCCAGCTCCTTCAGCAGCTCGGCGTCGAGATGGTGCCGCCCGCCGGTGGCCTCAGCGGCTCCGAGGTGTGATCCGACTGATCGGCAGGTTGATCGGGAAGGGCTCGCCGGTGTCGACGAACTTCGTCCACCGCCCGGTCTCGGTGTAGACCTCGTTCACCGCGTCGATCCGGTAGGTCACGACCTCCAGGTCGCCGTCCAGGGTCTCGATCCGCCAGTAGTAGGGGATGCCGGCCTGGGCGTACAGCGCCGGCTTGAGCACCCGGTCGATCGAACGGGTGCTCGGCGAGACGATCTCGATGGCGACGACCACCTCGTGCGGCTCGTACCTCGACGGCTCGCGAGCTGCCGCGGCGGCCGTGGTGATCAGCACGTCGGGGATGAAGGAACGGGTGCGGTTGATCCGTACCTCGACAGCCTGGGTCACGTCGTAGCCGTCGGGGCAGTCCTCGTCGAGCGCGGCCATCAGCCGGCCGGCGATGCTCTGGTGGGTACGGGTGGGGGAGGGGGACATCAGCAGCACTCCATCGAGCAGTTCCCGGCGACGGCCATCCTCGGGCTGCGCGTCCAGATCGTCAGTCGTCCACTCGCTCTCGGGCGGGTAGTCGCTCTGCAGCGCGGCGGTCATGGCGGGTCCTTCCAGGTGCGATCGCTCTCCCCGCGACCACGGTACCGTCTCGGACCTGTGGGTGGTGGTCGCGCGCGCCGGGGTCACAGGGCAGGATGGTCCACATGACCGACCCCAGCGAGCACGGCGATCCGGCCGGCGGCGCCAGCGAGCGCGGCCTGCCCGGCGCCGGCCTGGTGAAGGGGCTGGCGGTCACCTTCAAGACGATGACCAGCCGCTCGACCACACAGCAGTACCCGGACGTCGCCCCCGAGCTGCCGCCGCGCTCGCGCGGAGTGATCGCGCTGTCGGAAGAGAACTGCACGGTCTGCATGCTCTGCGCCCGTGAGTGCCCGGACTGGTGCATCTACATCGACTCCCACAAGGAGGAGGTGGCGGTGCCGGGTGCCGCCCGCCCCCGCCAGCGCAACGTGCTCGACCGGTTCGACATCGACTTCTCGCTCTGCATGTACTGCGGCATCTGCATCGAGGTCTGCCCGTTCGACGCGCTCTACTGGTCGCCGGAGTTCGAGTACGCCGAGTACGACATCAAGGACCTGCTGCACGACAAGGACCACCTCGGCCAGTGGATGGCGACGGTCCCGCCGCCGCCCGCGCACGACCCCAACGGTGAGCCGGCCAAGGAGGAGACCGCCGCCGTGCGCAAGGCCGCGCGGTCGGTCCCACCGGGGGTACGCCCCGGCGACCAGGGCCCGGCGTCGTGACCGCCCGATCCGCGGGGGCGGCCCGGTGACCGGTGCGGATCTGCTGCTGCTCGCGTTGGGCGCGGTCGCGTTCGGCGCCGGCGTGCTGGTGGTGACCACGAAGCACCTGGTCCGGGCCGGGCTCTACCTGGTGGTCTGCCTGGGCGCGCTGGCCGGCGACTACCTGGTGCTCGGCGCCGAGCTGGTCGCCTGGGTGCAGGTGCTGATCTACGTGGGCGCGGTGGTGGTGCTGCTGCTGTTCGCGGTGATGCTGACGCGCGCACCGATCGGGGCGTCCGACGACCTGGACCGGCCCGGCTGGCCCGCCGCGCTGATCGGTGGCGGTGCCGGCCTGGGGCTGAGCGTGCTGTTGGTCGACGCGTACCGGTGGAGCACCGTCGCGCTGCCCGGCGCGGGTACGGCGGAGCGGCTCGGGGAGCAGATCTTCCAGTCCTGGGTGCTGCCGTTCGAGGTGCTCTCCGTGCTGCTGCTGTCCGCGCTGGTCGGCGCGGTGGTGCTGTCCCGACCGGACATCGGTCGGCGGGCCGCCGACGCGCCCACGCCGGCAGAGGAATTGGCTTCCGGGGGGCGTCGGTGAGGCCGGTCATCCCGTACGTCACCGCCGCGCTGCTGTTCGGCCTCGGCGTGTACGGCGTGCTGCGGCGACGCAACGCCGTGCTGGTGCTGATGTCGGTCGAGCTGATGTTGAACGCGGTGAACCTCATTCTCGTCACGGCGGACACCACGGCCCGCGCGGTGCTGCCGCAC
This sequence comes from Micromonospora sp. DT4, assembly GCF_049841675.1. NCBI lineage: Bacteria > Bacillati > Actinomycetota > Actinomycetes > Micromonosporales > Micromonosporaceae > Micromonospora > Micromonospora sp. DT4. The sequence continues at coordinate 70,633 of NZ_JBNCKT010000005.1, read as the reverse complement.
TCCGGTCAGGTGTTCGCGCTGTTCGTCATCGTGCTCGCCGCCGCGGAGATCGGGGTGGGGTTGGCGATCGTCCTCCAGCTCTACCGCCTGCGGTCGACCGTGGCGGTGGACGACGTGCCGTTGACCGAGCCGGCGACGTCGACGCGGGCCGTCGCCCGGGACGCGGAGGAGAGCCGGTGACCGGGCTGCTCGGGGCGGCGCTGCCCGCCGGACCGCTGGCCGCCGGCCTGCTCGGTCTGCTGCTGCCGCCGGCCCCGCGCAACGCGACCGGCGCATCGGGCGGCGACCGGGCCCGGACGGCAGCCGTGACGATCGGCGTGGCCGGTGCGGCCGGGGCGCTGGCGCTGGCCGTGGCCCTGCTGGTGACGGTCGACGGTCCGACGGAGACGTCGACGACGTGGGTGGACGTCGGCGGGTTGGCCGTGACCCTCGGCGTACGCCTGGACGGCGCCGCCGCGCTGGTCGCCGTCGCGGTCGCCGCGGTGGCCTTGGCCGTGCAGGTCTACTCGATCGGCTACCTGCGGCGCGGTCCCCACGACGACGTCGACGTCGACCACCGCTACCCGCCGTACGCCGCCGAGATCAGTCTGTTCACCGGGGCGATGCTGCTGGTGGTGGTCGCCGGTGACCTGCTCATGCTGCTGGTCGGGTGGGAGGTGATGGGCCTCTGCTCGTACCTGCTCATCGCCCACGACCGCCGGCTCGCGGGCGCGCCGGCCGCCGCGATGAAGGCGTTCCTGGTGACGCGGGTCGGTGACGTGGGTTTCCTGCTCGGCATCGCGTTGCTCGGCGTCTCGACGGGCAGCTTCCGGATCGCCGACGTGCTCGCGCACGACCACTCCGGCGTGACCCTGACCGCCGCCGGCCTGCTGCTGCTGGCCGGGGTGGCCGGTAAGAGCGCCCAGTTCCCGCTGCACACCTGGTTGCCGGACGCCATGGCCGGCCCGACGCCGATCTCCGCGTTGATCCACGCCGCGACGATGGTCGCCGCCGGCGTGTACGCGGTGACCCGGCTCTACCCGCTGTTCACCGCCGCGCCGGTGACGTTGACGGTGCTCGGGGTGCTCGCCGCGATCACCCTGCTGCTCGGGGCGCTCGCCGCCACCGCCCAGGACGACATCAAGCGGGTGCTGGCCTGGTCGACCGTCTCCCAACTGGGCTACATGACCGGCGCGCTGGCCGTCGGCTCGCCGTCGGCAGCGCTGTTCCACCTGCTCACCCACGCTGCGTTCAAGGCGCTGCTGTTCCTCGCCGCCGGTGCGGTGATCCACTCGGTGGGCACCACGCTGATGTCGGAGATGGGTGGCCTGCGCCGGAGCATGCCGGTGACGTTCTGGTGCACGGTGATCGGCCTCGGCGCTCTGGCCGGGGTGCCGCCGCTGGCCGGTTTCTGGAGCAAGGACGGCGTGCTGACGGTCGCCGAGTCGGCCGCGCTGGAGGGCACCGGCCCCGTCCCGTCGTGGGTGGGCTGGCTGGTGTGGCTGGCCGGCCTGCTCGGCGTGGCGATCACTGCCTGGTACGCGGGTCGACTGCTGCTGCGGGCCTTCTTCGGTCAGCCCCGACTGCCGCTGGTGCACCCACACGATCCGCCAGCGGTGCTGCGCTGGCCGGTGCTGCTGCTCGCCGTACCGGCCGCGCTGCTGGGCCTGGCCGGGTTCGTCGGTGCGTTCGCCGACCGGCTGCGGTTCGCCACCGTGCCCGTCGCGGGCGCGGAGGACGGCCTGGTCCACGTCGGGCCGGGGCTGCTGCTGCCGCTGGCGCTGCTGCTGGTGGGCGCGGGGCTGGTGTGGGCCCGCTGGCGTCGGGACACGGCCGCCGATCCGGCGGCCGCGCTGGGTCCGCTGCGGCCGGTCTTCGCCCGCGCGTTCCGGCTCGACGACGTCCAGCACACCCTTGTCGTACGCCCCGTCCGGGCGTTGGCCCGCCTGGCACGTACCGGTGACGAGGTGGTGGTGGACGGGGCCGTGGAGGGCAGCGGTCGGGCCGCCACGGGCCTCGGCGCCGGGCTGGCCGCGCTGCACCGGGCGGCGCTGCCCCGGGCCGCCGCCGGTGTGCTGGCCGGCGCATTGCTGATCGGCCTGGCCGCCGCGGTGCTGGGGGTGGTCCAGTGAGTGCGAGGAGTGCGCCGGGTTTGCGAGCCCCGCAGTCGCGAACAGAGGCGGTCCGATGACTCTTGGGCAGGTTCTGCTGGTCGCGGCCCTGGGCGTGCCGGCGCTCGGCGCGGTCGCGGTGGCGGCGACGCCCAGGGACCGGGCGGCGCGAATCGTCGGCACGGTCGCGGCGGCGCTGACCCTGTTGGCCGCCGTGGCACTGGTGTCCGGTGGGCGGGGATGGTTCGCCTGGTCGGCCGGTACGCCGGCGGTGCGCCCCTGGCACCAGGTGGACCTGCCCTGGGTGCCCGGCCTGGATCTGCGCTTCCACCTCGGCGTCGACGGCATCTCCTGGCCGCTGGTGGTGCTGACCGCGCTGCTCACGCTGCTCTGCTGCGCGTACTCGCTGTGGCGCGTGCCCGACGGTGGCAGCGGCCGGGCGCTGGTGGCGCTGCTGCTGGTCGTCGAGGTGGGCATCCTCGGCACGTTCCTCGCCCTGGACCTGGTGCTGTTCTTCCTCTTCTTCGAGGTCGTCCTGCTGCCGATGTACGCGATCATCGCCGGCTGGGGCGGCGCCGACCGGCGTCGGGCGGGCCGCAAGTTCGTGCTCTACACGCTCGTCGGCTCGGTGCTGCTGCTGGTCGGCGTGTACGTCGTGGTCGCCGCGGCGGGCACCGCCGACGTGGTGGCGCTGACCGGTGGGGCCGGGCTGTCCCGGGGTACCCAGTTGGCCGCGTTCACGCTTCTCGCGCTCGCGTTCGCGGTGAAGAGTCCACTCTGGCCGCTGCACTCGTGGCTGCCCGACGCGCACACGCAGGCCCCGACGGTGGGCAGCGTGGTGCTGGCGGGCGTGCTGCTCAAGATGGGCACGTACGGGCTGATCCGGGTGGCGGTCGGGGTGGCGCCGGAGGGTGCCCGCTGGGCCGCGCCGGTGCTCGGTGTGCTGGCGGTCGCCGCGATCCTGGTCGGCTCGCTGGTCTGCCTGGCCCAGGCCGAGGTGAAGCGGCTGATCGCGTACTCCAGCGTGGGGCACATGGGCTTCGTCCTGCTGGGCGTCGCCACACTGACCGCCACCGGTATCCAGGCGGCCCTGATCGGCAACGTGGCGCACGGCGTGCTCACCGGCCTGCTGTTCTTCCTGGCCGGGGCCGTGAAGGACCGTACCGGCACGGGCACTCTCGCGGAGCTGTCCGGACTGCGGGAGACCGCGCCCCGGCTGGCCGGCCTGCTGGCGTTCGCGGCCGTCGCGTCGCTGGGCCTGCCCGGGCTGGCCGGCTTCTGGGGGGAGGCGTTCGCGGTGGTCGCGGCGATCCAAGTGGGCGGCCCGCTGTGGCTGACCCTCGGGGTGCTGGCGGCGGTCGGGGGCGCGCTCACGGCCGCGTACTTCCTGCGGTTGCTGCGCCAGGTCACCCACGGCCGGCCAAGCCCCGCAGTGGGTCGGGTCGGCTCCGGTCTGGCCGGCGCGGAGTTGACCGCGTGGACGCCGCTGGTGCTGCTCGCCCTGGCCATCGGCCTGGTTCCGGCGCTGGTCCTCGGCGTCGCCGAGGCCCCCGTCGACGCCCTCATCGAGGTGATCCACCCGTGAGCACGAGAAGAGCGCCGCGACCGCGGCCGAGGGCGGTCCGATGAGCGTCGTGCAGAGCGTGGACAGCGTGGCGTTGCTGCCGGCGTACCTGGCCGCCGGCACCGCCGTACTCGTGCTCGTCGTCGACCTCGTGCTGGTGCGGCCCCGCGCCACGGTCGCGGTGGCCGCGCTCGGGGCGGTCGGCACCGCCGTCTGCTCGGCGCTGGTGGGCGCGGGCGGCGAGCGGCGGACGTTCTGCGTCGGCGCCGACTGCTCGTGGGTCTTCGGTGGCCGGGCGGCTCTGGTCGGCGCGGTGGTGGCGCTGCTCACCCTGGGCGTGCTCGGGTTGTCGGTGCCAGCGCTGCGGGCCGGCCGGTCGCCGGTGGGCGAGTACGCCTTCCTGCTCGCCTGCTCGATGACCGGCGGCGTGGTGCTCGGCGCGGCCGGCGACCTGATCACCCTGATCGTGGCGTTGGAGACGCTGACCCTGCCGCTGTACGTGCTGGTGGGCCTGCGCCGGGGCAGCCTGGCCAGCGCCGAGGCGGCGGTGACGTTCTTCGTGGTCAGCGTGGTGGCCACGACGCTGACGCTGCTCGGCGCGGCGCTGCTGTACGCGGTGACGGGTTCGCTGCACCTCGATCGACTCGGCGCGGTGCTGGCCGAGCGCCCCGAGGTGCGCGACCTGCCGCTGACCACCGCCGCCGTGGCGTTGCTGCTGCTCGGGCTGGCCTTCAAGGTGGCGGCGGTGCCGTTCCACGCCTGGGCGCCGGCCACCTACGACGGCGCCCCGCTGCCGGTGGCCGCGTACCTGTCGACGGCGTCGAAGCTGGGCGGCCTGGTGGCGTTGCTGGCGGTGGTGCAGCGGGCGCTGCCGGCGGACCAGACGGGTCCGGTGCTCGCCCTGCTGGCGGTGCTCACGATGACCGTCGGCAACCTGGTGGCGCTGCGTCAGCGGCGTACCGTCCGGCTGCTCGCCTGGTCCTCGGTCGCGCAGGCCGGTTACATCCTCGCCCCGCTGGGTGCGCTGGCGCTGGCCGCCGGGCGGACGGGCGAGGCGCGGTCGGCCGCGTACACCGCAGCGGTCGCGTACGCCGTGTTCTTCGTGGTGCTGGAGTTGGCGGCGTTCGCCGGGGTGTCCGCACTGCGCCCGGTGGGGGCGGACGGCGGCACGCTGGACGACCTGCGCGGCGCGGCACGCCGGCACCCGTGGCGCGGCGCCGCCCTCGGCCTCGCGCTGGTGGGTCTTGCCGGTCTGCCGCCGGGCCTGGCCGGGTTGTTCGCGAAGGTGACGGTGGTCCGGTCGCTGCTGGACGGCGGCGCGACCTGGTTGGCGCTGGTGGTGGCGCTGAACGCGGTGCTCGGGCTCGCCTACTATCTGCGGGTGACCGCCGGACTGTGGGCGTCGACGGGGACGCCCTCGCCGGGCGCGGACGGTGTGGTGGCCGTACCCTTGGTGGGTGTGGTGGCGGTGGTGCTGGCGGTGACCACGGTGGCCGCCGTGGTGCTCGGCGTCGCCCCGCAGCTCGTGCTGGATCTCGCCGCCCGCTGACGCGGGTCTCAGTCAACTCTCAGCGTTCCGACGGATGGTTGACGGGTATCGGGTTGTTGTACCGGTCAGCGGGTCGAGGCGATCCGCGCACCGAAGGAGAGATCGTGCACCACAACCGTCTGAAGACCGCCGCGCTGCTCGGCCTGCTCACCGCGCTGATCCTCGCGGTGGGCTACGGGTTCGGTGGCAGTGGCGGCCTGGTCATCGCCGTCCTCATCTCGCTGGTCATGAACGGCATTTCCTACTTCTACTCGGACAAGATCGCGCTGCGCTCGATGCGGGCGCAACCGGTCAGTGAGGCACAGTTCCCCGAGCTGTACCGCATGGTGCGCGAGCTGGCCACCGAGGCCCGGCAGCCGATGCCGCGCCTGTACGTGAGTCCGATCGCGCAGCCCAACGCGTTCGCCACGGGACGTAACCCGCAGCACGCTGCGGTCTGCGTGACCCAGGGCATCACCGAGATCCTGGACTACCGGGAGCTTCGCGGCGTGATCGGGCACGAGCTGTCCCACGTCTACAACCGGGACATCCTGATCTCCAGCGTCGCGGCTGGCCTCGCCGGCATCATCACGTTCCTGGCGAACATCGCCTGGTTCATCCCGCTCGGCGGTGGGGACGACGAGGACTCGCCGAACCCGGCCGTGCTGCTGCTGACCCTGATCCTCGGCCCGATCGCGGCCACCGTGATCCAGTTGGCGATCAGCCGTAGCCGCGAGTTCCAGGCGGACCAGTCGGGTGCCGAGCTGAGCCGGGACCCGCTGGCACTGGCCAGCGCCCTGCGCAAGATCGACGCTGTGGCCCGGCGACGCCCACTGCCGGCTCAGGGCACGCTCACCAGCACCGCGCACCTGATGATCGCCAACCCGTTCGCCGGTGGCGCGGTGGCCGCACTCTTCTCCACCCACCCCAAGATGGAGGACCGGGTCGCCCGCCTGGAGCGGATGGCCGCCAACTCGGGGCCGGTGCAGTTCCAGCGCTGACCCGCTGATTCCCGTACTCCACCCGCGTCCGCGCACGGACGCGGGTGGAGTCGTTTCCGGGGGCGGTCACTCGGGCGCGGGCAGCCGGTCCGGTCGGGTCAGCAGTACGACGGCGAGCAGGACGACGCCCGCCGTCAGGTACGACGCGGCAGGCGAGAACGCGGCGGCCACGCCACCCAGCAGGAAGATGCCGATTCCCGAGGTGACGATGTTGGCCGCGACGATCGTCGCCTCGACCTGCCCCATCCGTTCCGCGGGGGCCAGCCGGGAGAACGTGGCCTGTGCACCGATCAACCAGCCGCCACCCGCCCCGATCAACGCGTTGCCCACCGTCAGCGCCCACAGCGGCGCGTCGACGGCGACCAGGACGCCGGTCAGCACCAGCGCGCCGGCCAGCGCGACGGCGACGGCCACCTGACCGGCCAGCCGACCCAGCCAGCGGGACCGGCTCACCACCAGGACGAAGATCGCACCGCCCAGGGCCGAGGCCGCCAGCAGGGCGGGGCGCCAGGCCCCACGGGCGAGATCCGGGGCGAGCGTCTCCGGCAGCGCACCGGACAGCACCGTGGCCAGCGTGAGCAGGGCGACGCCCCGCAGCACGGGATGACCGGCGATGATGCGGACACCCGCGGTCGCCGGTGGACGAGGTCCGCGCACCCGGTGGGATCGCTTCGGCAGCCCGGCCAGGACGACCGCGGCGACCAGGAACGAGGCCAGGTCGATCAGGAGCGCCACCCGGGAGCCGAGCGCCACGGTCAGACTGGCTCCCGCGAGCAGGCCGACCACCTGACCCGCCTGGTTGGCGAAGGCGCTGAGGCCGAAGAGCGGCAGCCGCAGCGGAGCGTCCACCGCCTCGGCGACGACAGCCACGTTGACGCTCGCGTACGCGGCCCGTACCGCACCGAGCAGGCCGGCCGCCACGATCGCCGGCACCGCCGCAGGGACCGCCACGGGCACGGCGATCAGCGCGGCACCGGCCACCGACAGCCAGACCAGGAGGGTGCGGCGGGCCGGCACGTCCAGCCAGCCGCTGAAGACGGTGGCGATCAGAAGGGCCGGCAGCGTACGCGCGGCGTAGACCGCGGCCGGGCCGAGGACGGAGTTCGTCTGGTCGTACGCGAGCAGCAGCAGAGCGGCCAGGCCCACGAAGTCGCCCAGCTCGGAGATGCCCCGCGCGATGACCAGTCGGGAGGCGACCGGATGTCGGAACAGTGCCCGGTAACCGGGGGACGGCGTGAGCTGTTCGTCGGTGTCGGGCATCAGGTGGGCTGGTCCGCTTCTACTACCCCGATCGGCTGATAGGCGGCGTTCTCCCGCACCCGGCGGGACTGTTCCCGGCGGTAGCTGCTGCGGACCTCCGGGTCCTGGCGGCGTCGACGCAGCGCCACGAAGTCCGACCAGACATCCTGCGGCCACGCCGCCAGCCCCTCCCCGGTGGCCAGTTCGGCGTTGCGGAAGGCCTCCAGCGTCGACCGGTGCACCGGTTGCAGGCACATGAGGGGAATGTTCCGGTAGAAGCGCACCACCTGGCCCGCCTCGGTGAGTCGCAGGATGGTGGGCAGGAGCGAGGTGTACCAGTCGGTCTCCACCACGCCCTCGTAGAGCTGGAGACCGCGCTGGGCCGGCCAGTTCGGCACGCCCCGGGCGACGAGGCACCAGCCCGGGGACGTACGCGCCACCACCCCGGTGACCAGCTCGACGGTGTTGGCGGCGCGCGGGTCGGCATCCAGGAACGGGATGCTGGCCCCGTACCGGTCGAAGATGTCCAGGTCGCCGTGGAACTGCTCCGGCGCCGCCTGCAACTGACCGGCCGCGTCCGGCAGCTTCCCGTCGTAACCGCCGGCGAGCGAACGCCACTGGGTCGGCTCGTTCTCCTTTAGCAGCGTCCACTCGGTGTCCTGCCCGTCCCAGCGGAGCGCGAAGTCGGCCGGCGGGTAGACGTACCAGCCGAAGCCCGAGGCGGCGGCGACCGGCGGGCACTGTTGGACGGCCCGGGCCGGCAGGGAGCCGCGCAGGCTGGGCGAAGCGGTTTCACTGGGTTTGGCGTCCCCGTACAGCGAATAGATCTCGACTCGCAGCGGTGTCACGGTAGTCCCGGTCATCGGACCTCCTGCCCTGTCATGCGGTACCGACGTATGGACCCAATTCGATCAGCAACCTACCCCCTTTGTGACTGCTCGGTCAGTCCCGCCCACCGCGCTGCTGTGAGCGGATCGACCATCCACGGCCTGACCTCGGGAGTTAGGGTCGACAGGGCTTCTACCCGTTACCTGTCCCGGCGGAGGTGTATCCCGTGGCCGCACTGCGCCAGTACCTGGGTGTCTGGCGGATTCCCGGTGCGCCGATCCTGCTGGTCACCGGCATCATCGGGCGGCTCGGGATCGGCATGACGCCGCTGGCGCTGCTGCTGGTGGTCGAGCAGGTGACCGGCCGGTACGCGCTGGCCGCCATCGCCGGCGGCAGCTACGCCGTCGCCGGCGCCGCGCTCAGCCCGGTGGCCGGTCGGATCGCCGACCGGGTCGGCCCGAGCCCCGTGTTGCTCGTCACCGCCGTGGCCCACCCGCTCGCGCTCATCGGGCTGCTGCTGGCCAGCCGCTCGGGGGACGACGCCCTCGCCGCCATCTACCTGACGGCCGGCGTCGCCGGTGCGACGTACCCGCCGCTGACCGCCGCCATCCGCGGCGCCTGGAACGAGCTGACCAGCCCCGCCTCCGGCCGGTACGCCCTGCGGAACACCGCTCTGGCGGCCGAGACCTCGCTGTTCGAAATCGTGTTCGTGCTCGGCCCGCTGCTCGTGGCCGGCTTCGTGCTGGTCGCCGACGCGGCCGCCGCGCTGATCGGGGCAGCGGTGGTCACCCTGGTCGGCACCACCGCCGTCGCCCTCGGCCGGGTGATGCGCGGCTGGCGTCCGCACCCGCGCGAACACCACGCCCGCGGGCTCGGCCCACTGCGGGTCGGCGGCTTTCCGGCCCTGCTGGTCTGCGTCGCCGGGCTGGGCATCGCGTTCGGCGCCGCCGGCGTGATCGTCCCGGCGTACGCGAGCAACGCCACCACCGACGACCCGGAGAGCCTCGCCGGGCTGCTGCTGGCGGTCTGGGGGGTCGGCAGCGCGATCGGCGGCTTCTGGTTCGGTGTCCGCCGGCCGTCGCCGAACATGACCCGCCAGTTCGCCCTGCTGCTCGCCGCGTTGGCCGGCACCTTCGTGGTGTTCGCGGTGATGCCCACGCCGCTGGCGCTGGGCGTGGCCCTGGTCGTCGGTGGGGCCACCATCGCGCCCGCACTGACCCTGGAGAACACCCTGGTCGGCCGGATCGCCCCGACGGGCATGCTGAACGAGGCGTACACCTGGGTGGTCACCGTGGCCGTGGCGGCGAGCGCCGCCGGTGGCGCGGTGGCTGGCCTGATCGTGGATCATGCCGGCGGCGTGCCGTGGGCCTTCGTCTTCGCCGGGGCGGCGGTGGCCGTCGGGGCTGCGGTCGCCGCGCTGCCCGCCGGGCCCATCGCCCGGGCGGAGAACCAGGCGGTACGCGCCGAGGAGCCCGTCCCGGTCTGACCCCCTCCGTCGTCTCCAGCGGTTGTCGGTGCTGTGCACCAGACTGATCGTCGACGAGAGGGGAACCATGGCCAAGCTGCTCTACTCGGCGACCGCGTCACTCGACGGCTACATCGCCGGTCCCGGCGGTGACATGTCCTGGCTGACCGAACACCTCACCGGCGACAACCCGACGGCGGACCGCGTCCTGGCCAACGTCGGCGCGATCCTCGCCGGCAACCGCACCTACGGCGGCGACGATCCGAACCGTGGCACCGACAGCGAAGGCGCCTTCGGCGGCCGGTACCACGGGCCGGTGATCGTGCTTACCCACCGCCCATCCGACGACCCGCCCGAAGGCGTCATCTTCGCCGACGACCTGCACCGGGCCGTCGCGCAGGCCAAGGAAGCCGCCGGCGAGAGGTACGTCAACGTGCTCGGTGCGGACATCGCCAAGCAGTGCCTGCGAGCCGGCCTGCTCGACGAGATCCTGATCTTCTTCGCGCCGGTGCTGCTCGGCGCCGGCGTACGCATCTTCGACGACCCGGGCGGCGCCCGCATCCGGCTGACGCCGATCCCCGGGGAGACGGCCCACTGGTACCGCGTCGACAGGTGAGGATCGCCGGCCCGGCGGCTACCGGTAGTTCGTGAACTGAAGGGCGACGCCGAAGTCCTCACCCTTGAGCAGGGAGATGACCGCCTGGAGGTCGTCCCGCTTCTTGCCGGTGACGCGAAGCTGGTCGCCCTGGATCTGTGCCTGCACGCCCTTCGGGCCCTCGTCGCGGATCTTCTTGCTGATCGCCTTGGCCTTGTCCGTCTCGATGCCCTGGATCACCTTGCAGTCGATCTTGAACACCTTGCCGGACGGGCGCGCCTCACCCGCGTCCAGCGACTTCAACGAGATGTTCCGCTTGACCAGCTTCTCCTTGAAGACGTCCAGCGCGGCGCGGACCCGCTCCTCGGTCTCCGCCTGAAGGCCGATCGCCTCCTCACCCGACCAGGAGATCTCCGCGCCCGTGCCGCGGAAGTCGAACCGCGTCGCGAGCTCCTTCTCCGCCTGCCGGAGGGCGTTGTCGACCTCCTGGCGGTCGACCTTGCTCACGATGTCGAAAGACGGGTTCGCTGGCATGCTTCTGCTCCTGCTGTCCGGCGGTCTGGGACGTGCAGCCGGCCGCCGACCAGCGGCACGACCCCCTGACGGTACCCGGTTGCACCGGTCCCGGCGTGAGCCGCTATCCTTGCTTCCGCCGCCGCGTTGCGACGCGGTGGGGTGCCCTGGCGGGTTGCCCGAGCGGCCAATGGGAGCGGACTGTAAATCCGTCGCGAAAGCTTCAGAGGTTCGAATCCTCTACCCGCCACCAGGTGCGCGAGGAGGCCCCTGACCAGCATGAAAGCCGGTCAGGGGCCTCCTTCGTGAGTCCCGCTCGATCTCGCTGGCGGTGTCGCATACGTGTCGCCGAGATCAACTCGCGCTGCCTGCTGCGGCTTACCCGCGATCGTGGTCAGTGACCTGGCTGGCAACACGACTGGTGATCGATACCCGTAGCTTCAGCCGCATGTACGTGGTGACCGGAGAGCAGGGTGGCCTCTCGACGGATTCCGGCGAGCGGCTGGCCCAGTTCAAGCCGCTCGATCGAACTGCTCGGGGACGTCCGGGCCCGATGGCTCGCGCCACCTGCCTCGTGGCGTCCGACCGGGGGATCTCGCCGCAGCGGGACCCGGCGGCAACAAGGTCGCAAGGTTGCGGCCCGGTAACCCGTCGGCGCTATCCGGACCGCGCGGCTTGTCCGGTGTAGACCACTTGTGTCCACGGGATGAGCGGGTATGGTGGTCGATGTATTTGCTGCCCCAGCTCGACGAGATCAGTAGCGGGGAGTAACTGCGGGTAGCGGGTCGGTGGGGTGCAGCGCAGCCGGGTGAAATGCGCTGATGGTCGTATCAAGCGCCCGGTGAGGTTGCCTGAGCGTGTGAAGTGGGCTCTGATCTGGCCCGGCACGGCACGGGGAGTTGTCCGAAGGGCGGGAAGTAGCCAACGCTCGGACCGGTCCCGGCCTGACCGCTTTTCTGGGGTACGGACCGTGTGGCACGATCGTGGAACCTCCACCATCCCCGTGACACTTCCCCGACAGGAGCAAAAATGTCTGGTCGAATGCTGGGCCGGCTGCTTGGCTCGTTCTTGGTGCTCACCGCCATCGCGGCCGGCGTTTTCGTCGGCGACGGCATGGACGGCTACATGCACACGGCGGACGTCATCTGGAATATGCCCGCAGCTCGGTGAACACCGCAGTCTTCATGATGTGACCAGCGGGGCGGGCGAGGGGGCGTTGCATGGCGGGTAGTGGCCGCGCAGGTCCCCGCTCCAACGAACGCGCCTGGTTCATCACCGGGCCGATGGCGATGCTGGCTGTCGTCTGCTCCACCATCGTTGGTCTGGTTGCCCAGGAGCCCGTGGGGACCTGGCCGCTCGCGGGTGCCCTGCTGGTCGGCATGGTGGCCGCGGGGCTCCCGGTGCTCAACTTCTCGGTCCGGCGTCAGTCCATCGGCGTAACCCTTACCGAGATCCCGCTGGTCCTGGCGTTCTACCTGCTCCGGCCACTCACCGTGGTCTGCATTTACACCCTCGCGGCCGTCATCACGCACCTCAGGCACCGCTTCGGCGCGACGAAATTCTGGTTCAACGTCGCCCGAGCGGCTGCGGGCTCGTCACTGGCGGTCCTGGTGTTGCAGGCACTGCCACCTGTGCACGGGGTCGGTCCCGACACGTGGCTGACGCTCTTCGTGGCGGCCAGCATGGTCAACCTGGTGAGCATTCTCTCGGTCGCCGGGGTGCACACACTTCTGCAGGGCTGGCAGGTGGGCCGGGAGACCATCCGGAGATGCCCGCCGGCGGTGCTCACCGCCGCCATCAACATCGCCAGCGGTTTGGTCGTCCTCATCCTGATCGCCGTCACCTGGTGGTCGCTTCTGCTGTTGGCCGCTCTCGTCGCGGCGTTGGCCATCGTCTACCGGGCGTACGCGCAGTTCTTCCGGCAGCACCGCACCCTCGCCGACATGTACGAGCTGAGTCGAGCGGTGGCCGAGAGTGGCCATGACGGGACCTTGGCGGACGCGCTCCTGGGGCGGGTCCGCGCGCTCATGCAGGCGGAGTACGCGACGCTCTGGTTGCCGGCGCAGGGCCGGCATCCAGAGGTGCTGTTGACGGCGCGTAACGACGATCCGGGCTTGCTCGACCTCGCCAAGACCCCCGCCGTCCTGAGGAAACGGGCCCGGGACGAGGGCCGCGTCGTCGCGGTTGGACGGGGCATGACCACCGATGGCGACTTGCGGGGAGAGCTGACCGCAGAGCGCGTCAAGGACGTCATCGTGCTTCCCCTGCGGTCTGGTCACGTGATCATCGGCACCCTCGAGGTGGCGAACCGGCTCGGCGACAGCAACTACTTCGTCCGTAACGACGTTCCGCTCTTCGAGACGGTTGCGGCCCACGCGGCGGTGGCTCTGGAAAATTCCCGCCTGGTGGATCGTCTGCGGCACGACGCCTACCACGACGCGTTGACCCGGCTCCCCAACCGTCGGCGGATCACCGAGGCACTGGAGGAGTCGGTCAAGATCCGCGCACCCGGCGAAGTGGTGGCGCTGCTGCTCTTCGACGTGGACGGGTTGCGCCAGGTCAACGAGTCCCTCGGCCACGCCGCCGGCGACAAGGTGCTCGTCGAGGTCGCCAACCGGCTGCGCGCCAGCGCGCCGTCGTCGGCCCTGGTCGGCCGGCCCAGCGGAGACGAGTTCCTGGTGACCCTGCGTCTGGAGGACGCCGACGCGGCATTGGAGTTGGCCGAGCAGTTGCGCGACCAGATCCGCGACGAGATGGTCTTCGACGCGCTCACCCTCGACGTGAACACCGCCGTCGGGGTCGTCGTACACCCGGATCATGGCAGCGACGCCGCGACCCTGCTGCTGCGAGTCGATTTGGCGGCGAACGCCGCCAAATCGGTGCCGGGCAGTGTGCAGTTGTTCAACCCGGGCCTGGAATCCCGGTCGTTGCGCCGGCTGGGTCTCGCCGGTGACCTGCGTCAGGCGTTGAACCAGAACGAGCTAGAGGTCTACTTCCAGCCCAAGGTGACCTTGCGGGACCGGCGTCTGGTCGGTGTCGAGTGTCTGGCCCGGTGGGAGCATCCGACGCACGGCACCGTCGCTCCCGAGGACTTCGTGGCGGTGGCCGCGCACACCGGCCAGTTGAGTCGGCTCACCGAGGTGGTGCTCCGCGAGGGTCTGCGGCGCAGCCGGGACTGGGCCGAGGCCAACCAGCCGCTGCCCATCGCGGTCAACCTCGCCGCCCGCACGCTCACCGATCAGCACTTCCCGGACCGGGTGCAGGAGCTGCTGACCGAGTACGGGGTGCCGGCGCAGCGCCTCACCCTGGAGATCACCGAGTCGGGTGTGCTGGACGGCACGGACCGGCCCATCCCGACGCTGCGTCGGCTCCGCGATCTCGGCGTCCGGCTGTCGGTGGACGACTTCGGCACCGGCGACTCCTCGCTGGCCCACCTGCGGCGGCTGCCGGTGCACGAGGTGAAGGTGGACCGCTCCTTCGTGCAGGGCATGGCGACCGATCCGGGGGACCTGGCGATCGTCAACGCGGTGGTGACGCTCTCCCAGCAGTTCGGCCTGGCTGTGGTCGCCGAGGGCGTGGAGAGCGAACTGACCCTGGAGCTTCTCCAGGACATCGGATGCGAGATCGGTCAGGGCTTCCTGTTCAGCCGACCGCTGCCCTACGAGCGGCTGGCCGCCTGGTTCGGGGCCCAGGTGGACCCGGAGGCGATCTCCGGCTCCGGTGGGGAACTTCCGCGCCTGCGTGTGGTGCCCTGAGCTGGGCATACAGGGTCGCCGGGGATCCGATTTCACCTGCCGAGCCGTGCCGTGTATTCTACTTCTGCGCGCCCCACGGGGAGATCGCGCAGGCCCCCTTAGCTCAGTCGGCAGAGCGTCTCCATGGTAAGGAGAAGGTCTACGGTTCGATTCCGTAAGGGGGCTCGAGGGTTCAGCTGGACCCACCGCGGCGGTGTAGCTCAGATGGTAGAGCAAGCGGCTCATAATCGCTGTGTCGCCGGTTCAAGTCCGGCCACCGCTACTCTCGTCTTCCGGGCTTCCCGGTGGTCGTTGAGGTGGGCGCCACTGGCGCCCACTTTGCATGTCCGCGCAGTCAGCGTCTAGGCTGACGCGTCGTAGTTGTTTCCGTTAGCGAGGAAGGCACTCCGCCGTGGCGAAGGCTACCGATGTCCGGCCGAAGATCACTTTGGCGTGTGTGGAGTGCAAGGAGCGCAACTACATCACGCGCAAGAACCGCCGGAACGACCCCGACCGCATCGAGATGAAGAAGTTCTGCCCGCGCGACGGCCGGCACACGGTGCACCGCGAGACCCGCTGATCGCTGGCCGGCAACACGCCGGCCACCGTCGAAGCCTTTCCAGCCGCCGATCTGACCGGTACGGCGCGGCATTGCCGCAGCCCGCCGACCAGATCGGCGGTTGTGCTTTCCGTGTAGGTTCGCGGCATGTCCCTGGACCCTTCATTCGTCGGCCGGACGTATCCGCCGACCGCCCCCTACCAGGTGGGCCGAGAAAAGATCCGTGAGTTCGCCACGGCCATCGGCGCCACCGACGCCGCTCACCACGACCCGGCCGTGGCGCAGGCCCTGGGCCACCCGGACGTGGTCGCCCCGCCGACCTTCCCGGTGATCGTCACCATGGCCGCGACGCGCCAGATCATCGAGGACCCGGACCTGGGAGTGGACTACAGCCGCCTCGTCCACGGCGACCAGCGCTTCGCGTACACCCGACCGGTGGTCGCGGGCGACGAGCTGGTCTGCACCAACACCATCGAGGAGGTCACCAACCGGGGCGGGCATGGCCTCCTGACCACCCGTACGGACGTGAGCACCGTCGCCGGGGAGCCCGTTGTCGCCGTCTGGGCCCGGTACGTCATTCGTGGGGAGGCTTGAGATGGAACTGTCAACCAAGACGTTCCGGGTGACCCGAGCGGACCTGATCCGCTACGCCGGCGCCTCGGGTGACTTCAACCCGATCCACTGGAGCGACCGGGTCGCCACGAAGGTCGGACTGCCCGGGGTCATCGCGCACGGCATGTTCACCATGGCGCTGGTCGGCCGGGCGGTCACCGAGTGGGCCGGCGCGCCCGACGCGGTGGTCGAGTACGGCGTGCGGTTCACTCGGCCGGTGGTGGTCCCCGACGACGACCAGGGGACCGAGATCGAGGTGACCGCGCGGGTCCGCGAGGTGACCGAGGACGGCCTCACTCGGCTCGAGGTGACCGCGACCTGCCTCGGCGACAAGGTGTTGTCACAGGCCCGGGCGACCATCCGCACGGCACGCTGAACCCTCCCCGCCACGCGTGGCGGGGAGACCGGTTGGGAAAGTCGGGCGCCTACCCGTACACTGGTCCGCCGTGGGGCAAGTGATCCCTGCTCGGTCGTCTGTGACCGGGTGGGGCGAGTGTTGCCGCACAGGGGTGTAGCTCAATTGGCAGAGCAGCGGTCTCCAAAACCGCAGGCTGCAGGTTCAAGTCCTGTCACCCCTGCGCCTCAGGCCTGACCGTTCCCGTGGGTCGCGCCGCCGACAAGGCGGCGTCCGGCCCGTGGTGGTGGCATCGGCGGGGTGGTTCCGAGGCACTCGGGGCTACCGTCGAACCACCGGCCGCGGCCCGTCGCGGGACGGTTGGGTCCGGCCGGCGTGACCAGCGCCGCGTACGCCGCCCGGCGTGCGACCCGAGATTCCGCGACGGAGGGCGAAGTGGCCGACAACAAGCGGCGCGGCGAGGACGCCGGCGACGATCGTCTCGACGACGAGATCGTCGACGACGTAGCCGACGACGACGCCACTGGCGCGGACGAGCCGGTCTCCCGGGGAGGCACCGCGACGCGGGCCCGCGCTCGGGCGGAATCGGCGGACAGCCGGCCGACCACGAGGTCGGAAACCGGTCGGGTGGGCGTGTTCGGCCGCATCGCCCGGTTTTTCCGCGAGGTCGTTGCCGAACTGCGTAAGGTCATCTGGCCGACCCGCAAGGAGTTGCTGACGTACACCGCCGTGGTGGTCACGTTCGTCGCGGTGATGCTGACGATCGTGGGCGTGCTGGACTACGGCTTCGCCAAGGCCGTGTTGTTCGTCTTCGGCAACTCGGACTGACCGGCTGTCTCCAGCCGATAGTGACGGAAGTGAGCGAGCGTGCCTGAGTACGACGAGACCGCCGGAGAAGTGGACGAGCAGTCCACGGTCGCGACGGCGGCTGGTGACGAGTCGGTTGAGGCCGCCAGCGAGCCGGAGTTCCCCACCACCGAGCCTGCGCCGGACGAGGACTACGACCCGGTCGCCGAGCTGCGGCAGAAGCTGCGTTACGCGCCGGGTGACTGGTACGTGGTGCACTCGTACGCCGGTTACGAGAACAAGGTGAAGACCAACCTCGAGACCCGGATCACGAGCCTCGACATGGAGGACTTCATCTACCAGGTCGAGGTGCCGACCCGGGAAGAGGTCGAGGTCAAGAACGGTAAGCGTTCGCAGGTCCAGGCCAAGGTCTTCCCCGGTTACATCCTGGTCCGGATGGAGCTGACCGCCGAGTCGTACTCGTGTGTCCGCAACACCCCGGGCGTGACCGGCTTCGTTGGCGCGACCGACCGGGCCGACCGGCCCGCGCCGCTGTCGCTCGACGAGGTGCTGAAGTGGCTGGCGCCGGCCGTCGAGACCGAGCAGAAGAAGGCGAAGCCGGAGATCAAGGTCCTCGACTTCGAGGTCGGCGATTCGGTCACCGTCACCGACGGCGCGTTCGCGTCGCTGCCGGCCACGATCAGTGAGATCAACGCCGACCAGCAGAAGCTCAAGGTGCTGGTGTCGATCTTCGGTCGGGAGACCCCGGTGGAGCTCAACTTCAACCAGGTCGCCAAGATCTGACCGGTCGTGGGGGGGGGGCCCGGCCCGCCCCCCCCCGCGGCGGGCGCGGCGCTTCTTCGGGGGAGGGTCAGGCCACGGGTGCCTTGCCGAGGGCGACCTCGGCCTCTTCCTCCGGAGTCGCCTGCGGCGGCGCCTCGTTGGCGGTGCGCAGCGGGATCTCCTTGATGAACCAGGCGAGCACCGGGATCACCACGGTGAACAGCACGGCCCAGAGGAACACGTGCGAGATCGCGTCGGCGAGGCCGCCGAGCACCACCTCACGCACCTGGGCAGAAAGATCCTTGAGCTTCTCCAGATCCATCTCGCCCTCGCCGCCGCTGAGCGCCTTGCCGGCAGCGGAGTCGGCCAGCCGGTGCGCGAAGATCGCACCGAACAGGGACACACCGAACGAGCCGCCGATCGACCGGAAGAACGTGGCCGCGCCGCTCGCCGCGCCCAGGTCCTTCTGCTCCACGCTGTTCTGGGCGATCAACATCGAGGTCTGCATGAGGAAACCCATGCCGACGCCGAGCACGACCATGTAGAGCGAGGACGTCAGCTTGCTGGTGTTGAGGTCGAGCATGGACAGCAGCGCCATGCCGCCGGCCATCACCACACCACCGACGATCGGGTACGCGCGGTACTTGCCGTTCTTGGTGATCGCCCGTCCGATGACGAGCGAGACGACGAGCATGCCGAACATCAGCGGCAGCAGCAGCAGGCCGCTGTTGGTGGCCGAGGCCCCCTGGACGGTCTGCTGGTACAGCGGCAGGAAGTTCATGGCGCCGAACATCGCGAAGCCCAGCAGGAAACCGATCACCGAGATCAGCGCGAAGTTGCGGTTGGCGAAGAGCCCCAGCGGCAGGATCGGCTCCGGGGCCCGGCGCTCCACCAGGCCGAACGCCACCAGCGTGACCAGTGCCAGCGCGGCGAGACCGAAGATCTGCGGCGAGACCCAGTCGTACTCGTTGCCACCCCACGTGGTGATCAGGACGGCCGCGGTGATGCCCACCGAGAGCAGCCCGGCGCCGAGCCAGTCGATGCGGTGCTCGGTCCGGTACTTCGGCAGGTGCATGGTGGTGATGAGCACGATCAGCGCGATGCCGCCCAGCGGCAGGTTGACGTAGAACGCCCACCGCCAGGAGAGGTTGTCGGTGATGAAGCCACCGACCAGCGGGCCGGCCACCATGGCGATGGCCATGATGCCGGCGATCATGCCCTGGTAGCGCCCACGCTCGCGGGGCGGGACCAGGTCACCGATGATCGCCATCACGCCGACCATCAGACCGCCCGCGCCCAGGCCCTGGACGGCCCTGAAGGCGATCAGTTCGATCATGCCCTTGTCGACGCCACCGAACATCGCCGAGCCGGCCATGCCGCAGAGGGCCGACCCCACCAGGAAGACGACCACCGACGTCAGGAAGACCGTCTTGCGACCGTAGAGGTCGCCAAGCTTGCCCCAGATCGGCGTGGAGACCGTGGTACCCAGGATGTACGCGGTGACGATCCACGTGAAGTGGCCGGCGTCGCCGAACTCGAAGGTGATCCGCGGCAGCGCGGTGCTGACGATCATGTTGTCGAGCATCGCGAGCATCATCGCGATCATCAGCCCGAACAGCACGACCCGTACGTTGGGTCGCACGTCGGCCTGGG
This sequence comes from Micromonospora sp. DT4, assembly GCF_049841675.1. NCBI lineage: Bacteria > Bacillati > Actinomycetota > Actinomycetes > Micromonosporales > Micromonosporaceae > Micromonospora > Micromonospora sp. DT4. The sequence continues at coordinate 51,328 of NZ_JBNCKT010000005.1, read as the reverse complement.
TTGCCTGAGTCATGGGTAAGCTCCCCCCGAGGATTGTCCTACTTACTTGCTGCCCAGCTAGTCACCTTACTAGCCGCACGGTAAGTTGGGTACCAACTGGCGGTCAACCGAATTGGAGGGCGTGGGTGAGGGAGAGCACAGGCGGCACCCGCGAGCGGATCAAGGCCGTCGCGTTGGAGCTCTTCACCGAGCAGGGGTACGAGAAGACCTCACTGCGGGAGATCGCCGAACGCCTCAACGTCACCAAGGCCGCGCTCTACTACCACTTCAAGAGCAAGGACGACATCGTCGCCAGCTTCGTGGAGGATCGGCTCGACCAGATGGACGCGCTGACCGCCTGGGCCGAATCACAGCCCACGACCCTGGCCACCCGGCGCGCCCTCATCTCCCGCTACGCCGACACGATGTTCGGCGGCGACATGCCGTCGGTGATGCGCTTCTTCGAGCAGAACCAGACAGTGCTCAAGAGCCTCTCCTCCGGTCAGCAGATGCGCAGCCGGATGATGCGGCTCGCCAGCGCCCTCTGCCGGGGCGACGACTCCCCCGCCGCGCAACTGCGCGCCACCCTGTCCCTGTTCGCCGTGCACACGAGCTGGTTCGCCGTGCGGGCGCCGGACATCACCGACGCGGAGCGTCGCCGGCTCGCGCTCGAGGTGGCCGACGAGCTGCTGGCCGCGATCGGCGGTGCGGAGCCCGACGAGGCCGCGACGCCGAGCGACCCGGCCAACGCGCGCGGCTGACGAGCCGGCTCTCAGGTGCGGGGCAAATCCAGCCGCAGGCCGCGCAGCGCCACACCCGCCGCCGGCGACCAGTCCTTCTCCGGCGTGCGGACGAACCCGAGACGCTCGTAGAGCCGGTGAGCCGGCACGGCCATCCCCGCGCGGACGCAGATCACGACCGCCGTGCAGCCCAGCTCGGTCGCCCGGTCGACGCACGCCCGGGCCAGTGCCGCGCCGACACCCCGCCCCTGGGCCGCCGGGTCGACGGCCAGCATGCGGAACTCCGCCTCGCCCGGCCCGGACAACTCGGCGAACGGGGTGCCCGGCAGCACGAAGGTCACCGAGCCGAGCACCGCGCCGGTCGCCTCGTCCACCGCGACCAGCACCTCACCCTCGGCGGCCCGGGTCGACACGTCGGCCAGCACCGCCCCGTACCCGTGCTCGCCCTTGAGCTGACCATCCGCCTCGTAGGCGGCCACGGTCAGTCGGGCGACCGCCGGGAAATCCGCCGTGTCGGCGAGCCGGACCAGCAGGCCGGTCAACCGATCACCGCGATCAGGTCGCCGTCCTGCACGACGTCGCCCTCGTGGACGGCGAGCTGCTGGACGACGCCGTCGGCCTCCGCGACGACCGGGATCTCCATCTTCATCGACTCGAGGATCACCAGGGTGTCGCCCTCGGACACGGTGTCGCCCGCCGACGCGACGACCTTCCAGACGTTCGCCACCATCTCGGCGCGGATCTCCTCGGCCATGTCCACGGCCCTCCCTCTTCGCGATGTGCCTGCCGACGTATCCAATCACGCGAGGCTGGGGCATGGGTGCACAGCGGCGCGGGTCGGCCCCGGGGGAAGGGACGGGGTGCCGGCCGCACTACCATCAGCGGGTCGGACCCGACGCCGGGCGGCCGGTGGGTGCAACCGGCGAGGCCGCGCGCAGCGCGGATCCGACCCATCACGAGGAGGTCAGCATGGCGAAGAAGTCCCGCAAGAAGAAGGCCCGCAAGAAGAGCGCCGCGAACCACGGCAAGCGTCCCAACTCCTGAACGCGCCGACGGGCCGATGCGCCCGTCACCGGTCAGTCCCACCCGGCACAGGCCGGGTACGCCGGTGGCCCGGGTCGAAATCGACCCGGGCCACCGGTGTTTCGCCGTACGCCGACGCTCAGTCGGCCAGCTCGCGGGAATCGCTGGTCTCAAAGACCACCAGCTCGGTGAGCTTGATCCGCAGCCGCTCACGCAGCTGATCCGGCGCGGTCTCGTTGCCGCAGCAGCGGGCGACCAGCGCCCGGACCTCCTGCTCGAGCCCGTACTCGCGCAGGCACGGCCCGCACTCGTCGAGGTGGTGCCGGATCAACGCGCGCCGCTCGTCGGCGCACTCGAGATCCAGGTAGAGGTAGACCTCCGCGAGCACCTCGCGGCAGTCCGTCTCGTGCGGCTCTCCACAGCTCACGTCACACCTCCCGGCCGGCAGCGGCGGCGGTCGAGCCCTTCGCGGAGCGGGCCGGGCTGAAGCCCCGCTCCGCGGCGTACTGCTCGAGCAGCTTGCGCAGATTACGACGGCCACGGTGCAGACGCGACATCACGGTGCCGATCGGCGTGCCCATGATGTCGGCGACCTCCTTGTAGGAGAAGCCCTCGACGTCGGTCAGGTAGACGGCCAGGCGGAACTCCTCCGGCAACTGCTGGAGGGCCTCCTTCACGTCGCTGTCCGGCAGCCGGTCCAGAGCCTCGGTCTCGGCCGAGCGCAGACCGCTGGAGGTGTGCGACTCGGCCTCGGCGAGCTGCCAGTCGGTGATCTCCTCGGTCGGCGCCTGGATCGGCTGGCGCTGCCGCTTGCGGTAGGAGTTGATGTAGGTGTTGGTCAGGATCCGGTAGAGCCAGGCCTTCAGGTTCGTGCCCTGCTCGAACTGGTGGAAGGCCGCGTACGCCTTCAGGTACGTCTCCTGGACCAGGTCTTCGGCATCCGCCGGGTTACGCGTCATGCGCAGCCCAGCAGCATAGAGCTGATCGACGAATGGCATCGCGTCCCGCTCGAACCGGGCCCTGCGCTCGTCCGTCTTCTCGGTGGTCAACCGCACATCCCCTCGCGTCGGATGCTTCCCCGCCGAGGATACGCGCACGGACCTGCCCACAGATTCACTTCCGGCCGGTGTGCTCGTGCTCACTGCACCCACCCCGCCCGGTCCCGCTGTCACGGGCCAGTCCGGACCATCCAACAGCCGCCGTAGCTGCCGGGCGTCCCGCTCCAGGCTTCGTGTCTCGGTCGGCACCGGTCACCCCCCTCGCAGAAAGTCGTCCGGGGTTAGTAACGCGAGATGACCACCGGGGCATTCCGGCCGGCTCTCCCGTTCCTGGTCCCGGCCCCGGTGGTGCCGGCGCTGGGACCAGGAAGGGCCTGGGAGGACTGGCACCGCCTGTCCGAATCGGTCCGACGGCGCCATCGGTTGCAACGACCCGCGCCCGGCACCGGAAACGGTCCGCCGGGTCAGTCGGCCGTCCAGCCGTGGGAGCGCAGCCAGTCCCGTACGACGGTGGCCGTGCCGGCCGGGTCCCGCCGCAGGTCGTGCGTCTCCCCCGGACGGCTCACCACCCGCACGTGCGGCCCGGACGCCGGCATCCCGAACGGGTCCCGGTCGCCGTTGACGACAAGGGTCGGCAGGCCGGTGGCGAGTTCGGCGGCCCGGGAACGCTCCGGCCGGCCGGGTGGGTGCAGCGGAAAGGCCAGCGCGACGACGCCGACCGCGCCGACCGCGCGGGCCGTCCGACAGGCCACCCGCGCGCCACTGGAACGACCGCCGACCAGGATCGTGGGTACGTCGGCGTGCCGCTCGCGCAGCACGGCCAGCACGGCGGTCCACGCCTCGTCGAGGTGCCCGGCCGGAGCCGGCGCACGAGCCGGCGCGACCGCGGCCGCGCGGTCCGGCGGACCGGCCGGACCGGCCGGCAGGTCGGTGTCGATCCGCGCAGGACCGCGCGGGGTGTCGATGTCGTCGCTGGGCAGCACCGGCCCATTCTGCTCCGGCCCGGCCGGTCACCGGGATCGGTCCGCCGCGTTGGTCAGCTCAGCGGCACCAGGGCGAGCAGGCGGTCGCGGACCGGAGGGCCCGCATCGTCGACCGCGTCCGGATCGGGCTCGACCTCGCCGCGCCACGCGACAAGCATCGCCCGCCGCTCGCGGGGCGTGGTCGCGCCCCACACGCCGTGGCAGTCGCCCACCTCCAGCGCCCATGCCAGACAGGAACCCTGCACGTCGCAACTGCGGCACAACGCGACGGCGGCGTCCGCCGGTTCGTTCGGCGCCGGAAAGAACGTCTCCGGATCGACGCTCTGGCACGTTCCTCTGGTGCGCCACGCCTCGTCCTGCCGCCGTTCTCGCAGAGCCCGCAGCAGCCGCGGATCTCTGCGTGCCGCAGCCACCTCGTGCGGGCGGGGCATACGTGCCCGTGTCATTCCACCCACCTCCCCCGTGGGACCGGCAGGATCGATGAAGTCGTCCGCCCCGTGCGAATCGACAGCCACTACCGGCGCTGTGTTGTATCGCACTTTCGGACACCGGGACAAGGGGCTTCCGAGAACATGGCTGAACGGCCAGGCGACGAATCGATCAGAACCTGGCAAATCAGTGCCCGACGATGCCTCTCATCTTCAGAACAGGGTCAGCTCCGGTGGGGACGACATCGACGGGACGGGCACCCGGACGGTCAACCCCGGGCCGTCGTTGCGGACGTCGCCCACGGCCGGCCCGACCGGACGGATCTCCAACCCGGCGAGGAGGTCGGGCGACGCGGGCGTGAGCAGGCGCTCGGGCTCGTCACACGGCGTCAGCCACGACGACCACCGCTCGGGCGCCAGCAGCACCGGCATCCGGTCGTGCACCTCGGCCAGCTCGCCGAGGGCCGCGGTGGTCAGCACGCTGAAGGTGAGCCGGCTGTCGGCGCCGGACTCCCAGACCGACCAGATGCCGGCCAGGGCGAGCACCGAGCCGTCGGCGGGGGTCATGAAGTACGCCTGCCGACCGCCGTCGGGTCGGCGGACCCACTCGTACCAGCCGTCGGCCGGAACCAGGCAGCGACGCCGGGCGAACGCGCCGGCGTACGCCCGGCTGGTGGCCACCGTCTCGGCCCGCGCGTTGATCATGCGCGCCGCGCCGGCTGCGGACCGGGACCAGTGCGGCAGAAAACCCCAGCGGGCGACGCAGAGACTGCGGTGGCCCTCGGGGGTCAGCCGGACCAGCGGCACGCGATCGGTGGGCGCGACGTTATGATCCGGACGGATCACTCCGTCGGTGTCGTCGGACGACTCGAACAGGGCGCTCAGCTCACCGGCGCCACGGGTCGTCGCGTACCTGCCGCACATGCGCCCACGCTAACCCCTCAGGGGCCTCGCCGGATGTCTCGCCAACCGGGAGTACGACCGCCGGTCGATGCCCTCCACCGGCCGACACGGCAGAATGTAACCGTGGGGAATCTGACCGCGACCCGGCCGCCGCAGCCGTGGACCGCACCGACCGCATCCGATCCGGTGGCGGCGACGCTGCGCCTGCCCGGCTCCAAGTCGATGACCGCGCGCGCCCTGGTGCTCAGCGCCCTGGCCGCCGGGCCGTCGACCCTGGCCGAGCCGCTGCGCGCCCGCGACACCGAGCTGATGTCCGCCGGTCTGCGCGCGATGGGCGCGCACGTCTCGATCAGTGACGAGGAGCGCTGGCTGGTCCGGCCGCACCCGCTGGTCGGCCCCGCCCACGTGGACGTGGGACTGGCCGGCACCGTGATGCGGTTCCTGCCGCCCGTGGCGGGCCTGACCGACGGGCAGGTCACCTTCGACGGCGACCCGTACGTCCGCACCCGCCCGCTCGGCCCACTGGTCGCCGCGCTGCGCTCGCTGGGCGTCCGGATCGACGTCACCGGCACGGGCAGCCTGCCGCTGACCGTGCTCGGCACCGGTGGGGTCACCGGCGGTGAGGTGGTGATCGACGCGTCCGCGTCCAGCCAGCTGGTCTCCGGGCTGCTGCTGGCCGCTCCCCGCTTCGACAGAGGTCTCGTGGTGCGCCACGTCGGCCCGCCGGTGCCGTCCGCGCCCCACCTGCGGATGACCGTGCAGATGCTGCGCGCCGCCGGCGCCGCCGTCGACGACAGCACCCCCGACGTGTGGACCGTCGAGCCCGGCCCGCTCACCGGGCGCGGCTGGGAGATCGAGCCGGACCTCTCCGGCGCCGTACCGTTCTTCGCCGCCGCCCTGGTCACCGGCGGCGAGGTGACCCTGCAGGGTTGGCCGCACCGCAGCGCACAGCCAGTCGAGCAACTCCGTTCGCTGCTACAGCGGATGGGCGGCGAGGTCACCCTCTCCACCACCGGGCTGACCGTCCGGGGCACCGGGGTGGTGCACGGCGTGACCGCCGACCTGTCCGACGTCGGTGAGCTGACCCTGGTGCTGACCGCGCTGGCCATGCTGGCCGACTCGCCGTCGGTCTTCACCGGCATCGGGCACATCCGCGGCCACGAGACCGACCGGCTCGCCGCGCTGGCGCGGGAGTTCGGCGGGCTCGGTGCGGACATCACCGAGACCACGGACGGGTTGGAGATCCGGCCCCGCCCGCTGCGCGGCGGGGTCTTCCACACCTACCACGACCACCGGATGGCGCACGCCGCCGCGGTGGCCGGGCTCGCCGTTCCGGGCATCGAGGTGGACGACGTCGGGTGTACCGCCAAGACGATGCCCGAGTTCCCGGCACTATGGTCAGCGATGGTGACCGGCAAGAGCTGACGCGAGAAGAGGACGGGTCCTGGCGACCAGACGGCGGGAGTACGACGAGGACGACGTACGGGTCCGGCCCGGCAAGTCGTCGCGTCCGCGTACGCGCACCCGACCCCAGCACAGTGACGCGGTGGACGGCTTCGTCATCGCCGTCGACCGGGGGCGCTACCAGTGTGTGCTGGCCGGCGCCGAACGCGGCGTGGTCGGGGCCGAGCTGCCGACGGTGACCGCGATGCGGGCCCGGGAACTGGGCCGCAAGTCGGTGGTCGTCGGTGACCGGGTCAGCCTCGTCGGGGACACGTCCGGCGCGCAGGGCGCTCTCGCCCGCATCGTCCGGATCGCCGAGCGCCGCTCGGTGCTGCGCCGCACGGCGGACGACGACGAGACCACCGCCGAGGGCCGGTTGGAGCGGGTCGTCGTGGCGAACGCCGACCAGTTGGTGATCGTCAGCGCGTTGGCCGACCCGCCGCCGCGTACCGGGTTCATCGACCGCTGCCTGGTGGCCGCGTACGACGCGGACGTCGAGCCGCTGCTCTGCCTCACCAAGGCCGACCTGGCCGGGCCGGAGGCGGTGCTGGGCTACTACACGGAGCTGGAGCTGCCGTACGTGCTCAACCGCCCCGACTCCGACCTGGGCGCGCTTCGTGCGCTGCTGAGCGGCAAGGTGTCGGTACTGGTCGGGCACTCCGGGGTGGGCAAGTCGACGCTGGTGAACCGCCTCGTCCCGGACGCCGCGCGCGCGGTCGGCGTGGTCAGCGCGATCGGCCGCGGCCGGCACACCTCGACCAGCGCCGTGGCGCTGCGACTGCCACCGGTGCCAGGCGTCGACACCGACCCGGGCTGGATCATCGACACCCCGGGCATCCGCAGCTTCGGGCTGGCGCACGTCTCCGCCGACAGCCTGCTGCACGGCTTCCCCGACCTGGTCGAGGGCACCGTCGACTGCCCGCCCAACTGCCAGCACACGGCCGACGAGACCGACTGCGCGCTGGACGCCTGGGTGGCCGCCGGCAAGGCCGACCCGCGCCGGCTGGCATCGTACCGCCGGTTGCTCGCCTCGCGTGCCGGCGACGGCGACGCGCGCGGCGACAGCGACCAGCGCGGGCCCGGCGAGGGCGACCGGCGCGGGCCCGACGAGTGAGCCGGCGGGCGTCGGCTAGGTTGCCGGCATGACCGGGTACGCCGACGACCTCGCCCTCGCCCACCTGCTCGCCGACCGCGCCGACGCCATCGCCACGGCCCGGTTCCGGGCGCTCGACCTGCGGGTGGACACGAAGCCGGACCTGACACCGGTCTCCGACGCGGACACCGCCGTCGAGCGGGAGATCCGCGCGCTGCTGGCCGAGCACCGGCCCGGCGACGGACTGCTCGGTGAGGAGTTCGGCGCGGCACCGGCTACCGACCCGGGTGGTCGCAGGTGGATCGTCGACCCGATCGACGGGACCAAGAACTTCGTCCGCGGGGTGCCGGTGTGGGCCAGCCTCATCGCGCTGTACGACGGTGACCGCCCGGCGGTCGGCGTGGTGTCCGCTCCCGCGCTGGGACGGCGTTGGTGGGCGAGCGCGGGCGCGGGCGCGTACGCCGGTCCCGGCCCCGACGCGGGCGAGCGGATCGGCGTCTCCGCGGTCCGCAGCCTCGGCGACGCGAGCGTCTGCTACTCGTCGCTGACCGGATGGGAGGACGCCGGACGGCTCCACGCGATGCTCGACCTGCTGCGGGCCGGCTGGCGCAGCCGGGCGTACGGCGACTTCTACGGCTACATGCTGCTGGCCGAGGGCGCGCTGGAGGTGATGGTCGAGCCGGAGCTGTCCCTGTGGGACGTGGCGGCGCTGGTGCCGATCGTGACCGAGGCGGGTGGCACGATCACCGATCTGCGCGGTCGACCCGCGCCGACGGGCGAGCCCGGCACCGAGAGCAGCGTGGTCGCCACCAACGGTGTGCTGCACGCCGACATCCTCGCCCGCCTGGATCGACCAGCCGAGCGCTGACTCCCGACAACCTCTATCCTCGCCAGGTGGTCTCCTCCGGCTGGTGCTTCCTCGCGGCGATGATCGTCGCGTACGGCTTCGCCAACCTGCTCCAGTCGGTGGCCGCGGCCCGCACCACGGTGCACCACACCTTCGATCCGGGTCTGCTGCTGAGACTGGCCGGGCACCGGACGTACCTGGTCGGGCTGACCTGCCAGATCGGCGGTTTCGTGCTCGCCTTCCTGGCCCGGCGCGATCTGCCCCTGTTCCTGGTGCAGGCGAGTGTGGCGGCCGGGCTCGGGGTGACCGCCATCATTGGCGTACTGGTGCTGAAATGGCGGTTGCCGATGGCGGAGGTGGCCCTCCTGGCCCTGCTCTTCGCCGGGATCACCGCGCTGGTGCTGGCCGCGCGGCCGGCGCCGTCGAAGCAGCTCGGCACCGCCGGTTCGGTGGCGCTGCTGGTGGCGCTCGGGGTCATCGCGGTCCTCGGCGTCTTCGCCGTCCGGCTGCACGGCGCCCCCGGCTCGGTGGCACTGGGCTCGCTGGCCGGGTTGGCGTTCTCCTCGGCCGCGGTCGCGGCCCGACCCCTGGCCTCCGCGCCCTCGGCCGAGGCGTTCCTCGCCAACCCGCTGTTCTACCTGCTGGTCGCCCACTCGGTCGTCGGCCAACTGCTGCTCGGCCTGGCCATGCAGCGCGGCTCGACGACCGCCGCGGTCGCCGCCATGGATGCCGCCGGGGCGGTACCCGCGGCGATCGTCGGTCTGCTGCTGCTCAACGACAAGATCTGGCCGGGGCGGGAGTGGCTGGCCGCCGCCGGTTTCCTGGTCACCCTGGCCGCCGTGATCGGCCTGACCCGGTACGCCCAGCCGCAGCAGCACCGCACGGTGGCGCACCGCCGCGACCGGGCCATGGTCGGGGTGGGTCGGCCCATCTGAGCGAAAGCCCACGCCACTTTGTGCGGGCGTGGCGTGGGCTCTGCCGTCTCAAGCCTCGACCGGCTTGCGGCGGCTCACCACCCGCTCGTAGAGGCGTTCCAGCGCGCCGGCGGTCCGTTCCCAGGTGTAGCTGCTGCGGACCCGGTCCACGGCGGCGTGACCGTAGGCGAACCGGCCGGCGTTGTCGGCGAGCAGCCGACGCAGCGACAGTCCGAGGGTCCGGACGTCACCGGGTGGCACCAGGCTGCCGGTGACCTCGTCGACGACGGCGTCCGCCAGGCCGCCCATCGCGTAGCCGACCACCGGCACCCCGCAGGCCATCGCCTCCAGGGAGACCCGCCCGGCGGAGAAGTAGTGCGGGGTGCAGGCCACCACGTCGGCCGAGCGGTACCAGGTCGCCATCTGGTCGTGCGGCACCGCCCCGACCAGGCGTACCTGCTCGGCCACCCCGGCGCGCTCGGCGAGCTCGCGCAGGCGGCGCGCTTCGGCGTGGTGGGACAGTTGGTCGGCCGGTGGGCCACCGGCGATCACCAGCTCGGCGTCGCCGATCAGCCGCATCGCCCGGATCAGGTCGTCCTGGCCGTGCCCCGGGGACAGTCCACCGACGGAGAGGATGCGGGCCCGCTGTTCGCGTGGGGCCGCCTCGCCGTCCGGGTGGAACTGTGCGATGTCCACCCCGGCCGGCACCATCGCCACCGAGGTCCGTTGCAGACCCATCCGGGTCAGCTCGTCCACCTCGTCGTTGGACTGGGCGACGGCGATGTCCACCGCCCGGGTCAGCGCCCGTTCCAGCGGGATGCGCTCCCCCGGGCCGTCGTACCCGCCGCCGAGGTGGCGGAGTTGCTCCACGCCGAGGGAGTGGAAGGTCTGCACGACCGGGATGTCGGTCTCCCGGACGGCGTGCGCGGCGGCCAGGCCACCGATCCAGTAGTGCCCGTGCACCACCTCGGGACGCCAGGCGCCGCTCCACTCGTCGGTCAACCAGCGCCCGAACTCGGTGACGTGCGGGACGAGCCCGGCGGTGGGCAGGGCGGTCGGAGGGCCGACGGGCACCCGGTGCACCCGGTAGCCGTCGACGTCCGCCGTCGCCGGCAACGCCGGATCGTCCCGGCGCTCGTAGATCCGGACATCATGGCCTCGGCCGGCCAACTCGGCGGCGACCCGCTCGATGTGTTGTCGGGTGCCGACCGGCGGGCCGTCGGCGTGCCGGTACGAACTGCTGTGCGCGCAGACGAGGCCGACGCGCATGGGTCACCTCCCTGCGATCTTTTCCTCGGCGGTCCCGGTCAGAGCGTCCCATTAACCTGAGGAAGCCGAGCCGAAACCTGGCAGATCGGGAACAGTCACCGCAGGTGCCACCGACACTTGCGCCACGGCAATCACAGCTGCCCCGATTCGGATCGTCGACGGCCGGTGGTGTGACCGGGCCCGACCGGGGTACCGCTGGAGAATGCCGCTGACCCGGAGCCTCGACGACTCGACCGTGGTGATCACCGGCGCGTCCAGCGGGATCGGCACGGCCACCGCGTACGCGCTGGCCCGCCGCGGCACCACCGTGGTCCTCGCCGCCCGCAGCGAGCAGGCGCTGCGGCAGGTCGCGCAGCGTTGCCGGCAACTGGGCGGCCAGGCGTTGACCGTACCGACCGACGTGACCGACCTCGAGTCGGTCCAGCACCTGGCCGAGCGGGCGGTGGTCGAATTCGGCCGCGTCGACGCGTGGGTGAACAACGCCGCGGTGAGCGCGGTCGGTCTGTTCGACGAGATCCCCGTCGCCGAGTTCCGGCGGGTGCTGGAGGTCAACCTGCTGGGCACCGTGCACGGCATCAAGGCCGCGCTGCCGCACCTCGAAGCCGCCGGTGGGGGCGTGCTGGTCAACAACGCGTCGGTGCTGGCCGAGGTGGCGATGCCGTACCAGTCGGCGTACAACGCCGCCAAACACGGCATCCGCGGCCTGGCCGACACCCTCCGGCAGGAACTGCGGGTCACCGGTCGGGGGCAGATCTCCGTCTGCACCGTGCTGCCGGCCACCATCGACACCCCGTTCTTCCGGCACGCGGCCAACCACAGCGGCCGGGAGTTGGTGCCACCCCCGCCGGTCTACCCACCGGAGGTGGTCGCCGAGACGATCGTGCGGTTGCTGCGCCGGCCGCGCCGCGAGGCGTACGCCGGTGGGGCCGCCCGGCTGATCGGCGTGCAGTGGCGGCTGGCGCCGGCCCTGGTCGAGCGGACCCTCGGCTGGTACGCCCACCGCACCCAGTTCGGCCCGGGCGCCCGACTGGACAGCACCGGCAACGTGTTCCACGCCGACGGGCAGGCCAGCCGCGACGGTGGCTGGCACGGTCGGCGGCGTCAGTTGGTGCGGATGACGGCGTTCGGTCTCGCCGCGGCCGGCACCGCCGTCGGCACGATGGCCGCGATGAACCGCCGCTCCCGGTCCGACCGCTGATGACCGGCCCTGCTCCGGTTACGGCGGGAGGGCAGCGGGTAGTGATCAGACATGCGCGACAACGAGTACCCGACCCCCGTGTCCGACACCGAGGCGCAGGGCCTGCCCGACACCGCCGATGACGACTCCACCGCCAACGACGACGTGCTCACCGGGCGCGAGGCGGACGGCCCGGACCCGGCGCAGTTGCCCGGCGACCGGACGCCGGTGGCGGTGGACCGCTTCGGGACGACCGCCGAGGAGCAACTGGACGGGGAGTCGTTGGACTACAAGCTCGGTCGGGAGGTGTACGAGCGCCCGGTGAACGATCCGCTCGCCGGCCCGGTCGATCCGAAGATCGCCTTCGAGGCGGAGAACGAGGCCGCCGCGGCGGAGGCCCAGCTCGACGCCGACGTGATGGACCCGGGGCCCACCTCGGACCCCAACTCGCCGGTCTCCCTCTACGACCACGGCCAGCTCGGCACGGTGGCCGACGCGACAGTGGGCCGGCTGGTGGAACCGGACGAGGGGGCGCACACCGACCAGGAGACCGACTCCGTGGCGTACGACGCCGGTTCGGCGGGTGGCGGGGCGACCGCGGAGGAGCTGGCCATCCACGAGACTGAGCCGCCGCGCTCGGTCTGAGCCGGTCAGTCGTCCAGGCCACGCTCGATGGCGTAGCGGGTCAACTCGACACGGTTGTGCAGTTGCAGCTTGCCGAGCGTGTTCTGCACGTGGTTCTGCACCGTACGGTGGGACAGGCCGAGCCGCTGGGCGATCTGCTTGTACGACATCCCCTTGGCCACCAGGCGCAGCACTTCCGTCTCCCGACCGGTGAGCCGGGGCGTACCCGGCTCACCGTCGTCGGCCGTGCCCGGGTCCGGCCCGGCGGCCAACCGGCGGTACTCCCCCAGCGCCAGCCCCGCCAGGCCGGGCGTGAAGACCGGGTCGCCGGCGGCGGTGCGGCGTACCGCGTCGAGGAACTCACCGGGCGCCGTCGACTTCACCAGGTAGCCGGTGGCGCCCGCCTTGACCGCGTCGAGCACACTCTGCTCCTCGCCGCTGGCACTGAGCATCAGCACGCGCACGTCGGGCAGGACGGCGCGCAGCCCGACAACCACCTCGACCCCGGAGATGTCCGGTAGTTGCAGGTCTAGTACGACCACGTCGGGTCGGACGGCGGCGGCGACCCGGATCGCCTGCCGCCCCTCGCCGCTGGTCGCCACCACCAGGAAGCCGGCCTCGGCCAGGTCACGGGCCACGCCCTCGCGCCACATCGGATGGTCGTCGACCACCATCACCCGCACGGCGGTCACCGCTGCGTCCTCGGCACGGTCAGCTCGATCTCGGTGCCGGCGTCGGGGCTCGACATGATCCGGACCGTCCCGCCCAGGTCGGTCACCCGACCGCGGATCGACTGGGTCACACCGAGCCGCCCCTGCGCGGCGGCCTCGGCCAGTCTGCCTTCCGGGATGCCCGGCCCCTCGTCACGGATCGACACGGTCACGGTCTCCCCCTCGTCCTCGATCAGCACCCAGGCCCGCCCCCCGGCGTGGCGGCCCGCATTGTCCAGGGCCGCCCCGGTGGCGGCCGCCAACTCGCCCGCCACCTGCCGGGGCAGGGTCACCGGGGTGGCGGGCGCGGAGAGCGACACCGCCGCCGTGGCGTACCGGCCGAGCAGGCCGCGCAGGTCCACCGCGTCCGTCCCGGCCACCGCGGTCGGGGTGGCGTCGGCGATCAGGGCGCGCAGCGCGGCCTCCTGCTCACCGGCGAGCCGAGCCAACTCGCCGGCCTCACCGGGCAGGTGCGCACCGCGCCGCTGCACGAGCGCCAGCACCTGGAGGACCGAGTCGTGGATGTCGCGTGCCAGCCGCTCCCGCTCCCGGGTGGCAGCCTCCAGCTCCACCGCGTGTTGCAGGCGTTCCTCGGCGGTCACGGCGAGCCGGGCGACGTGCCCGACCACCACCCCGGCGAGCAGCAGCAGGATCACCCCGGTGAAGGAGGACTGGCTGATCCGCTCCCTGGTGGCCAGGTCCGCGCCGGCTACCAGCAGCGCGGCCACCGTGCCGCGCCGACGGCCTCCGGAGACGGCCCAGGCCAGCACCGGGCCGGCCATCCAGGCCACCCCGAGAGTGGGTACGCCGTGCCCGAGCGCCTCCCGTCCCACCACCCACGGGCTGGACAGCACGATGGCGATCACGACGCCGAGGTCCACCAGCAGGAGCGGCCAGCGACGCCAGGCCGGCCGGGCGTACGCGACGGCGGTCACCCCGGTCCAGATGATCATCAGCAGTACCAGGGCGCCGACGGCGATCGGATGGGTGTACCGGTCGACGTCGCGCACGGCGAGCGCGCAGACGTACACGAGGGAAGCCAGCCGGAACACCGTGAGCGCCCGCCAGAGCGGCACCTCGAAACCACCCGGCGGCGACGGCATGGCGGTCAGGATGCCACAGCCGGTCGGCCGCGCGGGGGCACGGCGTGCGGTCCGAGAAACACTGACGTACGGTTGAAAAGCCGCGAAATACTCCGAGATCCGCAGCCGGGACAGGGCCATGACGAATGCAGATCCGCACGCACCGCGTACGGTTGTGCCCATCGAACCCGCCCTCCTGATCGCCGAGGCCTTCAACCAGGCCCAGGTGACCGAGATTCGACACTCGGTCACCTCCTGCGCGCACGCCTGCGGTCTCGACGGCCAACGACTGGACGACTTCGTGCTCGCCGTCAACGAGCTGATCACCAACGCGGTGCGGCACGGCGGTGGGACCGGGTGGCTGCGGCTCTGGCAGGAGCCCGGTGAGCTGCTCTGCGAGGTGGCGGACCACGGCCACGGCATCACCCCACAGCGGCTGGGCGACCGGAGCCGCCCCGCCCCGGACACCGCCGGCGGATGGGGCCTCTGGCTGGCCCGCGAACTGACCGACGCCATCGAGATCGCCACCAGCTCCGCCGGCACCACCGTCCGCATCACCGCCATCCTCCCCCGGACCTGAGGGCTGCACCGGGCTGCCGCCGACACGGCGTGCAGGATCGCGGAGCGGCCCTGGTCAGCCGAAGAGGGCGGAGACCGACTCCCCGTTGTGAATTCGGCGCATCGCCTCGGCCAGGGCCGGGGCCACCGAGAGGACCTGGAGCTTCTCCACCCGCTTCTCGGCCGCAATGGGGACCGTGTTGGTGCAGACGATCTCCAACACGCCGTCCTGGTCGCTGAGCCGACGCAGCGCGTCGCCCGAGAACAGGCCGTGCGTGCAGGCCAACCGGATCGAGCGGACCTTCAGGTCGCGCAGGTGCTCCATCAGCTCGATCACCGTGCTGCCCTTGGCGATCTCGTCGTCCAGCACGATCACGTCCCGGTCGGCGACCTCACCGATCACCGCGCTGATCTTGACCAGGTCGTCGCTGAACCGCTGCTTCGCACCGGCCGCGACGGGCGTGCCGAGCAACCGGGCGAAGGCGGCGGCCTCCTTGGCGTTGCCGAGGTCGGGCGAGACCACCACGGTGTTGCTGAGGTCGTACCGCCGGAAGTGGGTGGCCAACTCCCGCAGCGCGTGCAGGTGGTCGACGGGGACGCTGAAGAAGCCGTGCACCTGTGGCGAGTGCAGGGTCAGCGCGAGCACCCGGTCCGCTCCCGCCGAGGTCAGCAGGTCGGCGACGAGTCGGGCGCCGATCGAGATCCGCGGTGCGTCCTTCTTGTCCGAGCGGGCGTACGCGTAGTGCGGCAGCACCACGGTGATCCGACCGGCGGACGCGCCCCGCGCCGCGTCGATCATCAGTAGCAGCTCGACCAGATTCTCCTGGACCGGTGGCACCAGCGGCTGGATCAGGAAGACGTCCCGCTCCCGGCAGTTGGCCTGCAACTGCACTTCGAGACAGTCGTTGGCGAACCGGGAGACCCGTACCGGATGCAGCGGCACCCCCAGGTGGGCGCAGATCTCGGCAGCCAGGTCGGGATGGGCGGTTCCACTGAAAACGGCGATGTCACGCACGTTCGCACATCGTAGGCGAAGCGGAGGCCGACGTGACGGCGGTCGCTCCGCGCCGCCGGTTTGGGTACGGTGCTGCCGTGACCCCCGAGTACGTCGCCGCCATCGACCAGGGCACCACCTCCTCGCGGTGCATCGTCTTCGACTCCGCCGGGGAGATCGTCGCCGCGGCCCAGCGCGAGCACCGCCAGATCTTTCCCCGCCCCGGCTGGGTCGAGCACGACGCCGAGGAGATCTGGGACAACGTGCAGCAGGTGGTCGCCGAGGCGCTGCGGTCCGCCGGCATCGACGCGAGCGGGCTCGCCGCCGTGGGCATCACCAACCAGCGGGAGACCACCGTCGTCTGGGACCGGGCCACCGGCCGTCCGGTGGCCAACGCCATCGTCTGGCAGGACACCCGCACCGGCCCGCTGCTGCGCGAGCTGGCCTCGGCGTACGGCGAGGAACGCTTCCGGGCCCGCACGGGCCTTCCGCTGGCCACCTACTTCGCCGGCCCGAAGCTGCGGTGGCTGCTCGACGAGGTCGACGGCCTGCGCGAGCGCGCGGAGTGCGGCGAGGTGCTGTTCGGCACGATGGACAGCTGGCTGATCTGGAAGCTCACCGGCGAGCACGTCACCGACGTGACCAACGCCAGCCGGACCCTGCTGATGGACCTCACCACCCTCGACTGGGCCCCGGAGCTGCTGAACGCGCTCGGCGTGCCGGCCGCAATGCTGCCGGAGATCCGCTGCTCCGCCGAGGTGTACGGCACGGCCACCGGCGTCCTGGCCGGCGTGCCGGTGGCCAGCGCGCTCGGCGACCAGCAGGCCGCCCTGTTCGGGCAGACCTGCTTCCAGCCGGGCGAGGCGAAGTGCACCTACGGCACCGGCAGCTTCCTGCTGCTCAACACCGGCGCCAGCCCGGTGCCCTCGACGCACGGCCTGCTCACCACGGTCGCGTACCGGATCAAGGACCAACCACCGGCGTACGCGCTGGAGGGCGCCATCGCGGTCACCGGATCGCTCGTGCAGTGGCTGCGGGACAACCTCGGGTTGATCTCCTCCGCCGCCGAGGTGGAGGACCTGGCCCGTACCGTGGACGACAACGGCGGCTGCTACATCGTGCCGGCGTTCTCCGGCCTCTTCGCTCCGCACTGGCGCAGCGACGCGCGCGGGGTGATCGCCGGCCTGACGGGCTACATCACCAAGGGGCACCTGGCCCGGGCGGTGCTGGAGGCGTCGGCGTGGCAGACCCGCGAGGTGGTCGACGCGATGGACGCCGACTCCGACGTGGCGCTGCGCCGGCTCCGGGTGGACGGCGGGATGACCGCCAACGCGCTGCTCATGCAGTTCCTCGCCGACGTGCTCGACGTCCCGGTGGTCCGCTCCCGGATCACCGAGACCACCTGCCTCGGCGCCGCGTACGCCGCCGGTCTGGCGGTGGGCTTCTGGCCCGACCTCGCGACCCTGCGCGCGCAGTGGCGTTCCGACGCGCGGTGGGAGCCGGCCATGGCCCCCGAGCTGCGCGAGAGGGAGTTGCGTCAGTGGCGCAAGGCCGTCCAGCGCACTCTCGACTGGGAGGAGTGAGTCATGCCGCAGGTCGTCCTGACGATCCTGGCGGGCCTCGGTGTGGCCGGGATGGCGTACGCCCTCGTCCGGTTCTGGCGAGACCTCGGCCTGCTGCGCCGGGTCGACAACCTGTGGTCAAGGTTGTTCGGGAACGACGCCTGGAACCACTGAGGGCCCCAGGCCGGAGCGGTTACTCCCAGCGGTTGCCGGTGAGCTTCTCGTACACCTCGACGTAGCGGGCGCGGGTCGCCTCGACGACCTCGGCGGGCACGTCCGGCGCGGGCGGCAGCTTGTTCCAGCCGCTACCGGTGGCCCAGTCCCGCACGTACTGCTTGTCGTAGGAGAACTGCACACGGCCCGGCTGGTACGACTCGGCCGGCCAGAAGCGCGACGAGTCGGAGGTGAGCAGCTCGTCGGCGAGCACCAGGGTGCCGTCCGGCGCCCACCCCAGTTCGATCTTGGTGTCGGCGACCAGGATGCCCCGGTCGGCGGCCAGCTCGGCCCCGCGCCGGTAGACGTCGATGGTGATCTGCCGCAGCCGCTCGGCGGTCTCCTGGCCCACCTTGGCCACCACGTCGGCGTACGTGATCGGCTCGTCGTGCTCCCCGGCCGGCGCCTTGCTCGACGGCGTGAAGATCGGCTCGGGCAGGATCGACGCCTCGCCGAGCCCTCGGGGCAGCGGTACGCCGGAGACCGCGCCGGTACGCTCGTACTCCCGCAGGCCGCCGCCGGTGAGGTAGCCGCGGGCGACGCACTCGACGGGGACCATGTCGAGCCGCTGGCAGCGGATCGCCCGCCCGGCGAACTCGGCCGGCACGTCGGTGGCCGAGATGACGTGGTTCGGCACCAGGTCGGCCAGCTGCTCGAACCACCACAGCGACAGCGCAGTGAGGAGCCGGCCCTTGTCCGGGATCGGTGTCGGCAACGCCACGTCGTAGATCGAGATGCGGTCCGACGCGACCAGGATCAGGTCGTCGCCGTCGGCGTACACGTCCCGGACCTTGCCCGAGTGCAGAAGTTCCACGCGCCCTAGTACACCACGTGACGAGGCAGCGCCTGTTCCGGCCACCCATCCGCCCACGGGCCGACCGGGATGACCGGGGTGACCGGGGTGACCGGATGGACGTTGACACCCTCCTGCGCCGCCTGCGTGAATGGTCCGGCCCCCGTCCGTCGGTGCCAGGAGACCCCGTGCCCGCTGTTCGTCCCCCGATCGACCGGTTTGGCGCCGACCCGGGCCGACGCCGGGTGCTCACCGCGCTGCTCGGCGCTCCCCTGCTGGCCACCGGTGGGCTGGCCGGGTGCAGCGACGGCGCCGACACCTCGACCGCGAACGGCCCGATCGAGCTGTCGGTCTTCTGGTGGGGCGGGGCGAAGCGGGCCGAGCTGACCGAGAAGGCCCTCCGGCTGTACTCGGAGCGCAACCCGGGGGTCACCTTCCGGGTCACCTGGCAGGGCGCCGACGGGTACTACGAGCGGCTGGCGACCCAGGCCGCCGGCGGCAACGTTCCGGACCTGATCCAACTCGACGACTCGATGCTGACGGAGTACACCCAACGCCAGATCGCCCTCGACCTGACCGACGCGATCGCCGGTCATCGACTGGACCTGCGTAATTTCCCGGAGGGTCTGGTCCGCTACGGCACGGTGGACGGGCGGACGACGGGGGTGGCAGCCGGGCAGACACTCGCGGCCGTGGTCTTCAACCGGGACCTGCTGCGCGAGCTGCGGGTGCCCGAACCGCGCAGCGGGATGCCCTGGGCGGACTACATCGCGTGGGCACAGGAGGTCACCGAGGCCAGCGACGGCCAGGTGGCCGGCACGATGGACGCGTCCGGCGACTACCGCGCCCTCTGGCTCTGGCTCCGGTCCCAGGGCGGCGAGTTCTACCGGGAGCGGGAGCTCGGCTTCGGTGCCGACGAGCTGATCGCCTGGTTCGAGCTGTGGCAGCGCGCCCGCGCCGGGCGGGCCACGCCGGGCGCGGCCCTGGTCGAGCAGGCCGACAGCGGGGAGCCGTCCCGGCAACCGGTGGTCACCGGGTTGACGGCCGCGTCCTTCACCTGGTCTCACCAACTGCCGGAGCTGCAACGACTCACCGAGTCCGAGCTGGATGTGGTGGGCTTTCCCGGGCCTGCGGGCGCCCAGTGGCCGCGCGCGTCGATGTACTGGGCCGGCTTCCGGGGCACCCGCCACCCGGACACGGTGGCCGAAGTGATCAACTTTCTGACCACCAACGGCGAGGCCGGCACCGTCCTCGGCCACGAGCGCGGCCTCAACCCCAGCCTCGCCGTCCGCCGGTACGCGCAGGGCAGCATCACCGACCCGGCGCAGCGACGCGCGGCCGCCCTCGGCGACAACCTGGCCGACCAGCTCGGGCCGGCACCGGCGCCACCGCCGAAGGGCCACGCCAAGGTACGCACCCTGCTGGTCACCGCCGCCGAGCGCGTCCGGGTCAGGCGGGACGGCACCCGCGAGGCGACCGCCCGCTTCCTGTCCCAGGCCATCGGCGCCCTCGCGGGCTGAGTCGGGTCGTCAGCGCGGGCGGCCCGAGCCTCGACCGATCAGCGCGGCGGGCCGCCACGACGGTTACGCGTGAAACGCAGCACCAGGAACACGATGATCGCCACCACCACGAGGCAGCACAGCAGACCGAGGAAGCCGAAGCCACCGCCACGGGACCGCCGCCGCGCGGCCTCCACCACCAACTCGCCGGTGCCCGTGGACGCCCAGGCCGCAACCGGCACGAAGACCGCCAGGACGACCGCACCGAGAACCGCGCTGAGCCGGCCCCACCACTTGCCGAAGTAAGACATGCGCCCATCCTCGCCGAAGTGCGCAACCTCGGCACGTCGGTCCACGCCAAATTCACGGGACCGGGCCCGGCCGGCCGGCCAGCCGCGCAATATTCCCGCAACCCAACGGTGACGAAGATGATCTTTACATGATTCCACCTAGATGATCAGATTCGGCAACTGGTCATCTCTGGAGGCACTGTGCGGCTCTCTCTCACCCGAAGATCTGCGGCAACAGCGGTCGGCGTCACCCTCGCCGCCGCTCTGGTCACCCCGACGACAGCCCACGGCGCTCCGGCGTCCCCACCACCGCCGACACCACCCGGCCGGGCCGCTGACGCCCACGCCTCTCCCGTGACGGTCACGCTCATCACCGGCGACAAGGTGACGGTGACCCCGGGGCGCGACGGCGCGGCGCCCACGGTGGACGTCGCGCGCGCGTCGGGCGCCACCGGGTCCGTACGCGTCGCCACCGAGGGCGGCGACACCTACGTGTATCCGGACGAGGCGCTGCCGTACCTGGCGACCGGTCGCCTCGACAAGCAGCTCTTCGACGTCACCCAACTCGTCGCCCAGGGCCTCGACGATGCCCGGGCCAGCGCGCTCCCGCTGATCGTCACCCGCGCCACGGGCTCGGCGACGCTCCGGACCCGCACCGACCTGCCGGGCGCGGAGACCACACTGGACCTACCGTCGGTCCGTGGCCAGGCGATCCGCGCCCACCGCCCGCAGGCCGCCGACTTCTGGTCGGCCCTCACCGGCGGACGTCCCGGCGCGGCGGCGTCGACGGGCCGCTCCGCCGGACCCACGGCACCCTCCTTCACCGCCGGCGTCGACAAGGTGTGGCTCGACGGCAAGGCGAAGGCGGCCCTCGCCGACACCACCGCGCAGATCGGCGCACCGGAGGCCTGGGCCGCCGGTGGAACGGGCAGCGGCGTACGGGTGGCCGTGCTGGACAGCGGAGTGGACACGACCCACCCGGACCTCGTGAACCGGATCGCCGCGTCCCGCAGTTTCATCCCCGGCCAGGACGTCATCGACCGCAACGGGCACGGCACCCACACGGCCTCCACAGTCGCCGGGACCGGCGCTGCTTCGGGTGGCCGGGAGAAGGGTGTCGCCCCTGGTGCCGACCTCGTGATCGGCAAGGTCCTCGACGACTTCGGGAGTGGACCGATCTCGGGGGTCATCGCCGGCATGGAGTGGGCGGCGCGGACCGAGCGCGCCAAGGTGATCAACATGAGTTTGGGCGTCGGCGCCTGGCGCAGCCAGGACGATCCGCTGAGCCAGTCCGTCAACCAGCTGACCGCCGAGACGGGCGCTCTCTTCGTCGTCGCCGCCGGCAACAGCGGCCCGGACCCGTACACCCTGGGAGCGCCGGGAACCGCCGACGCCGCGCTCACCATCGGCGCGGTGGACGGCGCAGACCACCTGGCCGACTTCTCCAGCGCCGGGCCCCGGATGATCGACGACGGCCTCAAGCCCGACCTGACCGCCCCGGGCGTGGACGTGCTGGCGGCGCGCTCGCAGCACATCGAGTGGGGCGAGGGCTTCTACCGGTTGGACAGCGGCACCTCCATGGCGGCGCCGCACGTCGCCGGGGCCGCCGCCCTGCTGGCGCAGAAGCACCCGACCTGGAGCGGTCGCCAGATCAAGGACGCCCTCATGGGCACCAGCGTGCCCACGCCCGACTACAGCGCCTACCGGGCCGGTAGTGGCCGGTTGAACGTGGCCGCCGCCTACCAGCAGGACCAGATCATCGCGACCGGATCGGTCGACGCGGGTCTCGTCCGGTGGTCGCCCGGTACGCAGCCCCAGCGGACCACTCGGAAGATCACCTACACCAACACCACTGACAACGCCGTCACGTTGGCGCTCTCCGTCGACGGCGCCGACGCCCCCGCCACGACCTTCGCGGCGGGCGCGACCCGGGTGACGGTGCCGGCGCGGGGCACCTCGACGGTGGACGTCGTGGTGGATCCGAAAGGGCTCGCCCCCGGCCGGTACTCCGCCCGGGTCACTGCCCGCCACGCCGCCGGTGTCGTGCACACGGCCGTCGGGATCGCCGTGGAGTCCAAGAAGTACGACCTCACGATCCACCTGAAGGACCGCACGGGCCAGCCGATCAGTGGTGAGGTCGAAATCGTTAGCGCCGACGGCGTCTCGACGTCCATGTGGGTACAGGACGGAAAGCTCACGAGCCGCTGGGCCCCCGGCTCCTACACGGTGGTCGGCGCGGTCGACGTGGAGGGTCTGCACGGCGACCGTTCGCTCGGCCTCGCGATGCTGACCGTGCCCGAGGTCGAGCTGACGACCGACCGGGTCGTCGAACTCGACGCCTCGAAGGCCCGCCAGGTGAAGGTGGCGACACCCCAACCGACCGCCATCACCAACAGTCGCATCGACGTCTACCGCTCGTTCACCTCTCGCGAGCCGACGCCCAGCGACACCAACGCCCTGCACGAGACGGTTTGGCCCGGCGCCACCTACGACAGTCTCTGGGCGCTTCCGACCAGGAGCCCGGTGCGCCAGGGCAGTTTCGTCTTCACCACCCGGATACGGGCGGAGCAGACGCCGCTGGAGATCAGCCACAACGGGCGGCGCATGGGCGACCCACTCGCGCAGCCGGGTTCCCGGCCGCTGACCGACGGCACCTCGCGCCTGGACGCCATCTTCGCCGGCACCGGCTCCACGGCGGACTACACCGGCGTGTCAGCCCGGGGCAGGGCCGTCGTCGTCCGGCGGGACGACGCCGTACCCCCGGCGGAGCAGGTGAAGGCGGCGACCGCCGCCGGCGCGGCGCTGCTGCTGGTCGTCAACGACGGCGACGGCCGGGCCAGCGAATGGTACGGGAGCTCCGACGGATCGACGACCGGGCCGATCCCGGTCGCGTCGCTGATCACGGGTGAGGGCGAGAGCCTGATCAGCAGGATCACCGCCGCCGGCCACAAGGGGGTACGGCTCACGGTCACCGCCCACCCCTCGTCGAAATACCTGTACGACCTGGTCGACTACCACCGTGGCGGCGTACCCGCCGACCCGTCGCCCAGGACGGACCCGAAGCACCTCGCCCGGATCGACCTCGTGTTCGCCCCGCCGCCCGGCCAGCAGGCCACCGAGACGCGGAGGGACTTCCCGCCGTACGAGTGGGCGGCCGCCCGCGGGTTCGGCCTTCAGCCGGTGGCCCCCGGGCCGCGTACCGACTGGGTCTCCGCCGGCGACGGCGTCCGCTGGAAGCAGTTCGCGGACGTGGTCGACTGGGGAAGCTCGTACACGGACGAGATCGCCTACCAGCCGGGCAGCGTCCAGAAGGACCGCTGGTACGGGCCGATCACGCGACCACGCCTACTGACGCTCGACATCCCGTTCCGGAGCGAGTTCGGGATCAGCGCCTACATCCAGGGGTTCGGCGATGGGGGTGCCGCCCACAGCGGCGGCGCGCCCATGCTGCAACGGATCTCGTTCTACCAGGGTGACAGACAACTGACGCAGTTCGAGAACTGGCCGGAGCTGTTCACCTGGGAGCTGCCGGCCCAGAGGTCGCCGTACCGGTTGGTCGTCGAGACGGAGACCAAACCCGAGTACAGCCCGTACTCCTCGACGACGCGTACCGACTGGACCTTCTTCTCCGGCGCGGTCACGGACGTGCAGGCGATGCCGCTGGTCCAGTTGGACTACGACACCGACGTGGACCTGGCCGGCCGCGCGCCGCGCAGGAACGACCTCACCATCACCCCGGTGGTGGTGGGCAGCACCGCCGCGAAGGACGGGGTCTCCGCACTCGGTCTCGAGGTCTCGTACGACGACGGGCGCACCTGGCAGCGGCAGAGCCTCAAGGAGCGCAAGGGTGCCTGGACGGCAGCCCTGAACGCGCCGGGCCGGGCCGAGTACGTGTCCATCCGCGTCACCGCCCAGCAGCGCAACGGCGGTGGTGTCACCCAGACCGTCATGCGGGCCTACGGCCTGAGGTGACGTACGCGTGGGGGGCCAGCGCTCGGTGGGTGCCGGCTCCCGCACGCGATGCCCGGTGGTGCCGACCTCCGCACGTGATCGCGGTGATGTCGCAGGAAGCAGAGAACCCGGCCCCCATCATCTGGGGGCCGGGTTCTGTCGTGCGCTTTCCCTGGTAGCGGGGACAGGATTTGAACCTGCGACCTCTGGGTTATGAGCCCAGCGAGCTACCGAGCTGCTCCACCCCGCGTCGGCTAGATAAGCGTAGCGCACCCGTTCTGGACGATGATCACGGGGGTCACCGAACCTCGGTATCCGCCCCTGCCCGGCGTGCCGAAGAGAATGCAGAAAACCCGCCTCCGGAATTCCGGAGGCGGGTTTTCTCTCTCGTAGCGGGGACAGGATTTGAACCTGCGACCTCTGGGTTATGAGCCCAGCGAGCTACCGAGCTGCTCCACCCCGCGTCGG